>JAHWYE010000001.1 GCA_020028195.1 Nitrospirota bacterium | reverse complement strand
CTCGAGGTCGGGGATCAGCGCCGCTTCGGGCGCATCCACATCGGGGACGAACATGCGCTTGTAGCCATTGGCGCGGGCGGTGGCCGCCATTGGCAAAATCCCGCGCGTGTGGCGCAGGACTCCGTCGAGCGAGAGTTCACCGATGACCAGCGAGTTTTCAATTGAATCCTGGGGGAGATAGCCAGCGAGGATGACAACCCCCAGCGCGATGGGAAGATCGTACGCGGGGGGAACTCTGGGTCCCGTCGTACGATCACACGTCGCTCGTGCTGGTCAGCGACGATTATCTTCGAACGACCGACGGCAATGCGGTAGATTCGGGGCGGCGGACGTTCGAGTTCCGAGCGGTTGCTCCCGGCACGCATCGGCTGGTGTTTGAGAAACGGATGGGATGGAAATTCACGGCTGAGGACCGACGCGTGTTCTGTATCGGGGTTGCCGGTCAGACCGGCTGCGCGGAGGTGAGATGATGCCGGACATCGGGTTTCTGAACGGCCGGTTCATGCCATTGGCGGAGGCCATGGTTCCAGTCGAGGATCGCGGGTACCAATTCGGGGACGGGGTGTACGAGGTGATCCGAACGTATCGCGGCGTGCCGTTTCAGGTGGAAGCGCATCTGGCTCGCCTGGAGCGAAGCGCCGGGGCCATTGGGTTGCCGCTGCCATTTCGTACGTCAGAGTGGTTGGGCTACGTGACTGAGGGCATTCGGTTGGCCGGGTACGCCGAGAGCAAGGTCTATCTCCAGCTGACGCGGGGAGTCGCGCCGAGGGATCATCTGTTTCCGGTTGGGACTCCTCCGACAGCCGTCATGACCGTACGGGAGATGCGTTCGCTGGATCCGGTCTTGTGCGCGACCGGCGTGCCAGTCATCACGGTGGAGGATCTCCGATGGGGACGGTGCGACATCAAGAGCGTGAACCTGCTTCCCAACGTGATGGCTCGTCAGCAGGCCAAAGAAGCCGGTGCCTTTGAGGCAATCTTCGTGCGGGCAGGCGAGGTGATCGAAGGAGCCGTCAGTAATGTGATGATGGTTCGGTCCGGTGTCCTAGTCACGGCGCCGGCAGATGAGCGGATTCTCTCCGGTGTCACCCGCGCGGTGGTGCTCGACCTTGCCCGCAAGGAAGGTATTCCGGTGGAGGAACGGGCCATTCGCGTCGAAGAGTTGCGGGGAGCCGATGAGATCTTTCTGACAGGCACAACGGTGGAAATCTTGCCCGTGATCAGCGTGGATAGTGTGACGGTCGGGACGGGAAGGCTGGGAGAACTGACGCGGTTGCTGAGTCATCGCTTTCGAAGCTCTGTGGAGTAAGTGGCAAGAACGGCTCCTTCACCGCCCGGCGCACCGGACGCCCTCTTGCTTTGGCTGCCACGAAGTGGTATTTTGCACGCACCGGAAGTGGGCTCAAGCCCACTTTTTTATTTGAGTCCGTGCAGAAAGGGGTCCCGCGAGGAAGCGACCCCCCTGAGGTGCGAGTATGGAGCATCCTCAGCAGATCGCTGAGCGTGTAAGGGCGATCGCTGCCCCGATCGTGTGGGCGCTGGGGCTCGAATTGGTTGAGGTAGCCTCTTCCGGGCAAGGGGCTCGGACGCTGGTCCGCGTGTTTATCGATAAGCCGGGAGGGATCGGCCTGAACGATTGTGAACAAGTTCATCTGTCGCTCGGGACCGCCCTCGATGTCGAGGACCCGATACCCCATACCTATACGCTGGAGGTGTCTTCTCCCGGCCTGGACCGGCCGTTCAAGCGCCGCGAGGATTATCGTCGGTCGGTCGGGAAACAGGTGTGCGTGAAACTCAGGCAGCCCCACGAGGGGCAATGGCGTGTCGTGGGGCGGCTCGTCGAGGTGGAAGAACCGGGGGTGATGCTGGCTGTGACGCAGTCGCGTCAGGACCAGACCGTCCGGCTAGATTGGGGAGCGATTGCCGAAGCGCGGCTCGAAGTGGAGTTTGGAGCCGGGCATGCGACCAATGTGAGATCACGATAGCAGGAAGTGGGGATTATGAACCGAGAACTGATTGCGGTAATTGACCAAATCGGCCGCGAGAAAGGCATTGATAAAGCCAAGGTCATCGGGGCCGTGGAAGCGGCTCTGCAGACGGCGGCCAAAAAGCGATTTGGTCAGGGCGAAAATATCCAGGTTGAGATCGATTCGAAAACGGGCGAGATCAACGTGATCTCGGTGAAGCGGATCGTGGAGTCCGTCACGAATCCCAAGGCGGAAATCTCACTTCATGAAGCCCAGCGAGTGGATAGTGGAGCGGAGGTGGGTGACGAAATCGGCTCCGTGATCGAAATGGACGAATTGGGGCGAATTGCGGCGCAGACTGCCAAACAGGTGATCTTTCAAAAAGTCAGGGAGGCGGAGTGGGAAGCGGTCCAGAAAGAGTATGCCACGCGCCAAGGTGATCTGATCAACGGGATTATTCTCGGTCAGGAGCGCCGCAACTACCTGGTCGATCTTGGGAAAACCGAAGCGATCCTGCCGGTGCAGGAGCAGATCCCCCGCGAATCGTACAGGAGAGGGGATCGGGTGAAGGCCTACCTGCTCGAGGTGCGGCGCACACCGAAGGACGTGCAGGTGATTCTGTCCCGGACGCATCCTCAATTCGTGTGCAAGCTGTTTGAGCTGGAAGTTCCGGAGGTGTCTGAAAAGATCGTGGAGATCAAGGGCGTCGTCCGAGAGCCGGGCGACCGGACCAAGATCGCGGTGGCCTCGCGAGAGAAGGCCGTGGATCCGGTTGGAGCCTGCGTCGGCATTAAGGGCTCGCGCGTGCAGGCTGTCGTCCGCGAATTACGGGGAGAAAAGATCGACATCATCGCCTGGACCTCCGATCCACGAGTCTTTATCGCTGAGGCGCTGAACCCGGCGAGTATCGAGAAGGTCGGCATCGATGAGGAAAAGAAGTCGGCGTTGGTTGTTGTGGCTGATTCGCAGCTCTCGCTTGCGATCGGAAAAAACGGCCAGAACGTGCGCCTCGCCGCGAAACTAACTGGGTGGAAGATCGATATTATTAGCGCGACGGAATACGAGAAGGAGAAAGTCGAGCGGGACAAGGAGATTAAGGCAGCACTGGCCGAAGAAGCGGAGGCCCAAAGGGAACAGGAGGAGGCAGCACAGGCTCAGCGAGAAGTGGAAGCCAACCTGACGAGCGATGAAGCGGCAGGACAACCTGACGGACTGACTGCCGGCTGAGCCGAAGCGGGATAGCGTGACATGAGAGTGTATGAGCTCGCCAAGAAGCTCGGGATGGAGAATCGGGATTTAATCCCCAAGCTCAAGCAAATGGATATTGCCGTGGCGTCGCACAGCAGCGCGTTGGATGAGGCGGCTGTGCAGAAAGCCCTCGACACGCTATCGCCCAGCGCCAAGTTGACGCGCGAAGGGGGAGGCGAGCGAGAACAGGCCGGAACCGCGCCGGTCAAACGGGACGAGGTGAAGAAAACGTCAAAGCCCCAGAAGGCAGCGGTCGCCGTCCACGAGACTTCCAAGAGCGGGAGCCAGAAACTCGCGTCGGTTATCCTTGAGGAACCGCCGAAACCAGATAAACGGCGGATGCTGATCAAACGACGAAAGACTGAAGAGGAACTGGAAGCCGAAGCAGGAGGACTTGCCGCTGCACCGCTCAAGCTGACGCCCCAGGAGGTCGTTCAGGCTTCAATCGCTCCACCGGCTGACACGCTGGTCAGCGCTCCTCCTCTCCCGGAAGCTCCGCCCAGCGGGCCTCCGTCTGTTTTTCCCTCCGTCGAGCGACCGGTTGCACCGAGGGAGTCCCCGCTGCGCGAAGCCGGTCCGAAGGGTTCACCTGATCCGCTGGCGCCCGCCCCTCATGCGCCATCGGTGCTTCCTCAGCCGGTGAGAGAGTCGGACGAGCGCCGCCCAGATAAAAAGAAGGGCGGCCCGCTCGAGCTTGCCGCAGGAGAGGTCACCGGGCTTCGGGACAAGCTCAAGAAGATCAGGAAGCCTGGTCGGACCCGCGATGATGAGGAGATCAAATTCCGGGAGGATGCTGCGCGTTGGCAGGACCTTCGGGCCATTCCAGTGCATCGGCGCGAGGATCGTTCTCGCCACCTCCAACCCTCTTCTGTGGCCGAGATCACCAAACCTCGGAAAAAGGTGATTAAGCTCACCGCCGGACTCACCGTGAAGGAATTCGCGGAACTGGTCGGCCAGCGCCCAGCCGATATTATCCGTAAATTGATGGAGACCGGGCAGATGCTGACCCTGAACCAGCCGATCAACCCGGATGCCGCATTGCTGATCGCAGAAGGGCTGTCTCTGAAGGCCGAGGTCTCGACTGAGAAAGAGGGCGATGAGTTGTTGGAAGAAGCCGCAGAGTGGGCCGGGGAAGAACAGCTCGAGCACAGGTCGCCGGTGGTCACCATCATGGGACACGTCGATCACGGCAAGACGTCACTGCTGGATGCCATCAGGCAGACCAAGGTCACCGAACAGGAAGCGGGCGGGATCACTCAGCACATCGGCGCCTATACCGTGAAGGTCCACGGCAAGCAGGTCACGTTCTTGGATACCCCCGGCCACGAGGCCTTCACCGCCATGCGGGCCAGAGGCGCCAAGATCACCGACATCGTCGTGCTCGTGGTCGCAGCGGACGACGGTGTCATGCCGCAGACCGTGGAGGCGATCAACCATGCCGTCGCGGCCAACGTCCCCATTATCGTCGCCATCAATAAGATCGACAAACCAGGGGCGAATTCCGAGCGAGTCAAGCACTCGCTGGCGGAGCACAACCTTATTCCAGAAGCCTGGGGTGGACAAACAATCTTCGTGGAGGTTTCGGCTAAGCAGAAACTGGGCCTTGATTCACTACTGGAGATGATTCTGCTCCAGGCTGAAGTGCTGGAGCTAAAGGCGGATTCCCGTCGGCTGGCCAAAGGGGCTGTCGTGGAGGCGAAACTCGACCGAGGCCGCGGTCCAGTCGCAACCGTTCTTGTGCAAACCGGCACGCTCCGGGTCGGCGACGCCTTTGTCGTGGGGACCTTCAGCGGCCGTGTGCGAGCCCTGATCACGGATACGGGGAGGAAGGTGTCTGAAGCAGGCCCGTCAATGCCGGTGGAGGTGATCGGGCTCCTCGGTGTACCTGCCGCCGGCGAACCGTTCGTGGTGGTCAACGATGAACGCGTCGCGCGAGACATCGCTCAGGCTCGCCTGAGTAAGCACCGCGGCGCCGAACTGGCTGCTGGCACGACGCGCGTGACCCTCGATGACCTGTATGCACGGATCAAGGAAGGTGAAGTCAAAGAACTTGCCCTTGTCATCAAGTCTGATGTGCAAGGATCGGCTGAAGCGGTGTCGGAGGCGGTCGAGAAGCTGTCCACCCCCGCCGTGAAGCTCCGGGTCATCCACAGCGGAGTGGGCGGCATCACGGAAACCGACGTGCTGCTGGCTTCAGCCTCCGGAGCGATTATCATCGGGTTTAACATCAGACCAGAGCCGAAGGCCGCGGCGCTGGCGGAGCACGAAGGCGTCGATGTTCGTCTTTACACCATCATCTATGACGCCATCGCCGACATCAAAGCCGCCATGGAAGGCCTGTTAGAACCGACGCTGAAAGAGCGAGCGCTGGGCCGGGCTGAGGTGCGCAAGGTTTTCACCATCCCGAGGGCCGGCGTGATCGCCGGTTCCTACGTCCTCGACGGAACGATTTCCAGAGCCAGCGCGGGGGTCCGTGTGGTCAGAGATCATGTGATTGTCTATGAAGGCAGGCTCGGCTCGCTCCGACGGTTTAAGGACGACGTGCGTGAGGTCCAGCAGGGATACGAATGCGGGATCGGCATCGAGAACTTTAACGACCTGAAGATTGGCGATGTCCTCGAAGTGTACGTCTTCGACAAGGTGGCGGCTAAGCTCTAAGGCGGTTCTCCTGGCTGTTCCGACCACGCGGCTGCAGGTATGGTCGTAGGGCTTTGCACGGTCGAACTGTATATCCCGGACGGCCACTCCCTGAAGGCGAAGCGGCAGGTTCTCTTGAGCCTTAAGGATCGCCTGCGCGACAAGTTCAACGTGTCGATCGCTGAAGTGGGCGATCAGGACCTCTGGCAAAAGGCGGTGCTCGGGATGGCGTGCGTGGCCAACGAGGGCGCGTATGTGAACAAGGTGCTGGACCAAGCGATCAATGTGATTCGGGCCGTTCCGACGATCGAATTGGTCCAGTTCCGCATCGAAATGCTCTAGCCGGTTGTTGCAAAACTAGTTTGACGCTCGCTTGCGAGGGGGCATGTCCAAGGCGACATACAAGCGGGCCACGCGCGTGGCGGACCAGATTCGCATGGAAGTGGCCGATATCCTCATGCGTAAAGCGAAGGACCCGCGGGTGGGTTCCGTGACGGTGACGGATGTGGAGCTGACCAATGATCTTCGGTTTGCAAGGATCTATGTCACCACGTTGCTAGAGGATGATGGTGAGTCGGACGTCTTCGAGGGGCTAGCCAAGGCATCCGGGTTCATCCGGGCTGAGCTCGGCCGGCGACTGAGTCTCCGCTATACCCCTGAGTTGGTGTTCCAGAAAGACTTAAGCGGGCCTCGAGGGGACCGTGTCCTGTCGCTTCTCGAAGGTCTGGGCGAGAAGGGACCGAACGCTCAGCCGAGAGAAACCGAAAGCTCCGTTGAGGGCGGACGTCATGCCGATGATTGAAGGAAGTCACGTGGCCGTCGAAGGGACTGTGAAAGCATCGGCAGCAAGCACCCTCGGTGATGGAATCCTGAACGTCAATAAGGCCAGCGGGTGGACTTCTCATGATGTGGTTGCCAAAGTGCGCGGACTCCTTGGGGGCCTTAAGGTCGGTCACGCCGGCACGCTTGATCCGGCTGCCACCGGCGTTCTACCGGTCCTGGTGGGGAGAGGGACGCGAATTGCCGAGTATCTGATGGACTGGGACAAGGAGTATCATGCAGTCCTACGGTTGGGCGAAACGACTGACACGCAGGATGCCACCGGGGCCGTGTTGACGCGATCTTCGACGGACAGCCTGACCGAATCAGCCATCCACGCCACGATCCAGCGATTCCAGGGGAAACTCACACAGGTGCCACCGATGTATTCCGCCGTGAAGATTGGCGGGGTTCCTCTGTACAAGGTTGCCCGCGCGGGGCGAACCGTTCAGCGCGGGTCTCGTGAAGTGCTGGTCCATGAGCTCGAGGTGCTGGGCATCGCCGGTCGCGATGTGTCGCTGCGCGTCGTGTGCTCGAAAGGCACCTACGTGAGAACCCTCTGTGCAGACATCGGGGAGGCACTGGGTGTGGGCGGCCACCTGGTGGCGTTGGAGCGGAAGCGAGTGGGGCCATTGACCGTCGAGCAGGCGCTCAGCGTGGAGGCAATCGGCTCCAGATTCCTGCTCGGCCGACTGGGCGAGGATCTGATGTCGCCTGATGCGGCGTTGGAGGGCTTGCCGGCGTTGGTCCTGGACCAGGCGACGTCTGCCCGAGTCCTGCACGGAGTCCCAGTGCCGCCAGGGGTTCTGAAGTGGGACGAGAGGACGGCGAGCATGGCTTCCGGACGACCGGTTCGGCTGAAAGATCCCTTCGGGCGGCTGCTGGCTCTAGGGATGATGTCCGCGGGAGACAAACCAGTAGTGCGGATCCTGAAGGTATTAGCGGATGGATAGCGGGAGGGAGCAAACGGAACGAACAGACGGAGGACGGGGACGATGGCCTTGGTAAAGGAAGCGAAGACCGAGTTGATCCAGCAATACCGCCAGCATGAGACTGATACCGGCTCTCCGGAAGTGCAAATCGCGATCGTGACGAATCGCATCGCCTATCTGACGGAACACTTTAAGCTCCACAGAAAGGATCACCACTCCAGGAGAGGCTTGCTGGAGTTGGTCGGCCGGCGCCGGCGTCTGCTCGATTATCTGCGCCGGATCGACGATGCGCGGTATCACGCAGTGTTGGACAGGCTTGGCATCAGGAAGTAACACACCACCCGCAAGCGCGAGCTGAGTCGGGGACTGTCGCACAGATGAACACGGACATGCGCTCAGGGAGCGCAAGTTAATAATGCAAAGTGAGAAGTTAAAAGTCGTCGGACAACTCTCCCGATTTCTAACTTCTTCCTTTTAACTTGCACGTCGAGCGCATCTCTGTGGACATCTGTGGGACGGGTATGAAAAGGAGATCGAGAGCATGGTGCATGTCGTTGAAATGGATGTCGCGGGCCGGCGGTTGCGACTGGAAACCGGGCGAGTCGCCAAGCAAGCAGACGGAGCGGTGCTGGCGACGTACGCGGATACGGTGGTGCTGGCGACCGCCGTGGCCTCCCAGACCGTCAAGCCAGGCGTCGATTTTCTACCTCTGACCGTCGATTATCAGGAAAAGGCCTACGCGGCCGGCAAGATCCCCGGCGGATACTTCAAGCGCGAAGGTCGTCCGTCGGAGAAAGAAGTCCTCACGAGTCGGCTGATTGATCGGCCGATGCGGCCTCTCTTTCCAGAAGGCTACTACTTCGAAACGCAGGTCATCGCCTCGGTGCTCTCAGCGGATCAGACCGGATCGTCCGATGTGGTCGGCATTACGGCCGCCTCGGCGGCGTTGACCTTGTCGGATATCCCCTTTGAAGGGCCCGTTGCGGGAGTAAAGATCGGCCGCGTGAACGGTCAGTTTGTGGTCAATCCGACTCTCGAGACGCTCGAGACCAGCGATCTGCACTTGGTCGTGGCCGGAACGGCCGATGCCGTCATGATGGTCGAGGGCGGTGGCAACGAGTTGCCGGAATCGGTCATGATCGAGGCGATCGAATTAGCTCATGCCGAGATCAAGAAGATCGTGGCGAAGGTGCTCGAGCTGAGGGCGTTGGCCGGGCGACGCAAGCGGGCGGTCAAGGCCGAGAAAATAGATCCCGCCTTAGCCAGCGAGGTACGTCAGTTGGCAGCCGGCCCGATCAGGGAAGCTATCCTGATCCCCAACAAAACCGCTCGACAGGAGCGGTTAGACCAGATCCTCGAGGAGGCCGTCGAGAAGTTACAGACGGACGATCCCGATCGCAGCCGCCATGTCAAGCTCGTCTTTCACTCGCTGGAATATAGCGAAGTCCGTAGCATGATTCTGGAGCGAAGTATCCGGGCTGACGGTCGGGGGCCGGCCGACATTCGCCCAGTCACCTGCGAAGTGGGTGTGCTGCCGCGGACCCACGGCTCCGCCTTGTTCACCCGCGGGGAGACGCAGAGCCTGGCGGTCGTGACGCTGGGTACCACAGAGGATGAGCAGCGCATTGATGGGCTCGAAGGGGAATACTATCGGACCTTCATGCTTCATTATAACTTCCCGCCGTTTAGTGTCGGCGAAGCGCGGCCGCTTCGCTCGCCTGGTCGCAGGGAGGTCGGGCACGGGGCGCTGGCGGAACGCGCGCTCAAGCCGGTCATTCCTCCCAAGGAGGGGAAGGACGGATTTCCCTACACACTGCGGCTGGTATCGGACATCCTGGAGTCGAACGGGTCATCGTCGATGGCCACGGTCTGCGGTGGGACGCTGGCGCTGATGGATGCGGGCGTTCCGATCAGACAGCCGGTGGCGGGGATCGCAATGGGGCTCATTAAAGAAGGCGAGCGTGTCATGGTGCTGTCCGATATCCTGGGGCTGGAAGATCATCTTGGCGATATGGATTTCAAGGTAACCGGCACGAAGCAGGGTGTCACGGCGCTCCAGATGGACATTAAGATTGCCGGCATCACCCCGGATCTTATGCGGCAAGCCTTGGAGCAGGCCCGCACAGGCCGCCTCTACATTCTGGGAAAGATGGCGGAGGCCCTGCCGGCGCCGCGGCCGAACCTGTCCCCCTTCGCGCCGCGCATCCACACGATGCAGATCAAGCAGGACAAGATCCGCGATGTAATCGGGCCGGGCGGGAAGATGATCCGCAGCATCATCGCGGAATGCGGGGTCAAGATCAATGTGGAGGATACGGGCATCGTCACGATTGCGGCGGTGGATGAAGCGTCGGCCAATAAGGCGAAGGAGATCATCAGCCGTCTGACGGAAGAAGTGGAGGTCGGCAAGATGTACCTGGGGACCGTGCGCAAGATCATGGATTTTGGCGCGTTCGTCGAAATCCTGCCGGGCACGGACGGGCTCGTGCACATTTCGCAGTTGGCGCATCATCGCGTGAAAGCGGTCTCGGACGAAGTCGCCGAGGGCGATCAGATTCTGGTGAAAGTGCTGGAAGTTGACAGGCAAGGCAAGATCCGTCTCAGTCGCAAAGAGGCCATGGCTGCGCCTTCGTCGTCGCCTGTCAAAGAGCCGACTGCGGGGTAGGGGCACGTGTACCGGAAGTTCGTGTTGGACAACGGGCTGCGGGTGGTAACCGAGCGGATTCCGACTGTCAAGTCGGTCACAGTCGGCGTCTGGGTCAATGTGGGGTCCCGCGATGAGGGCGCCGGAGAGGAGGGTCTGTCCCACTTTATCGAACATATGTTTTTCAAGGGGACCAGGAATCGCTCGGCCACTCAGATTTCCCGTGAGATAGACGGGCTGGGCGGGGAGATGAACGCCTTCACCAGCCGTGAAACGACGACCTTCTATGCCAAGGTGCTGGACCAGCAGTTGCAGCCGGCCGTTGGCTTGCTCGCGGATCTCTTTCATCACTCGAAGTTCGACGCCAAGGAAGTCGAAAAGGAAAAGCAGGTGGTTCTGGAAGAAATTCGGATGGTTGAGGACGATCCCGAGGATCTGGTGCAAGACCTCCATACCGAGCAGACGCTCGCGCGGCACCCGCTTGGTCGGCCCATCCTGGGCAATGCGGTCACGATCAAGGGATTGCGCCGGGGACAGCTCCTGCGCTACATCCGTGACCACTATGATCCTTTTCAGACCGTCGTGGCCGTGGCTGGAAATTTTCGTGTGAAGGAATTGATGCCGTTGCTGGAGTCCACCTTCGGCTCCTTCGAACGCGGAAGCCGGCCCAAGCTGGACCGGTGGCCCCCGAAAGTGGCTGGAGGGCTGACGGTGCGGCGGAAGCCGCTTGAGCAGGTTCACCTGTGTCTGGGGCTCAAAGGAGTTCCGGCCGGTCGCAAGGACCGATACGCAGCCCACGCTCTGAACGTCCTGCTCGGCGGAAGCGTCAGCTCTCGCTTGTTCCAAGAGGTCCGGGAGAAGCGAGGTCTGACCTATTCCATCTACTCGTACCTGTCCACCTTCTCCGACGTCGGGACCCTGACGGTCTATGCAGCAACGAGAGCTCGTGAAGCGCCGCGGGTCGTCGAGTTGATCTGCCGAGAGATTCGGAAATTGCGCACTGAGGGCGTGGACCGGAAGGAACTGGAACGAGCCAAGAACCAGATGAAGGGCGGCCTGATGCTCGGCCTTGAGAGTTCGCACAGTCGCATGAGCAAGCTTGCGAAGGATGAGCTATACCAAGGGCGACATTCGTCTCTTGCGGAGATCATCGCTGAGATCGACCAGGTGTCAGCGGATCATCTGCTGTCGCTCAGTCGCGAACTCTTCGATCTGAATTGCTTGTCGGTGACGGCACTCGGACCAGTCTCGGCTCGCTCCATCTCTTCTGCGCTGCATTGAACGTCCGGTCTCGGCAAATCAGCGCACAAACCATTGTTCAATAAAAGATTTTCTTCATCTGAGGGAGGTAAGCCTGGGGGAAATATCCCCTTGACAAGCTAATGGGCGATTGAGTAGGATGGCTCCCTGTCTCTCTAAACTGCCCGTGCCTCTGATCGAATCGAGCAGTGAAAAAGGATTCACTGTGGGAGGAAAGGAGGTGCAAAAGAGTTTCTTCCTCACGCAGAATTTTCTTTGTCTAGTTGATCGTATCGTGTTGCTCTCTTAAGCGGATGTTCATCCAAAGGTCTTGATGCTCAAGGTAGGGAGGTGCGAGGAATGAATAGGCTCTTTGTCATAGCCGCAGTTGCAATCTTCGTTGTTGCCGGCCTCCTGACGGCCGGTTTTGTCGCCGCCGCAGATGAGCCAGCCGCTAAAGGTCCCGCCACTGGGCCTGCCGCTGCAGGTCCCGCCGCTGCGCCAGCCCCTGAAGGTGTCACCACGCTGGGGAATATTCCCTTGAAGGGAACGGCCGTAAAGACTCTGAAGGGTCGCGTCTGGTCGCAATGGGCGGACAATCCGGATCAGGAGCTTCTGTTTGGTATTCAGTACTGGAACACCGGTGAACCAGCCTCAGGAACCCCAGCCGGCCGGTCGTCGTCCGATCTGGACGTGCGGCCTCCGGATCCGCTGTTCGTGTGCTGCGCATGGGGCTTTGTCGGAGGAACCGAAAAGAACAATCCCTACGCCGGCTGGTACCATGCTCAAACGACCGTCCGCCTCAGCGTAAAGGACAAGGCGCTCATGGACCAGATCATCAAGGCGTCCCAAGACCTGGTCGCGATGGAAGTGACGCTTGATGGGCGAACGATCACCGGGTTCAAGCCCCTGAAAAAGGATTAGGGTGGTTGACCGATTCCTTGTTCCGGCCTGACCGTAATGTCTTTATAAACTGGTTACGTGAAGGGGAGGCATTTATGAGAGTTCATGGAAAAGGCTGGGTATTTGTCGCCGCCATGGTCTTGGTCGTGGGGTTGACTACGACCGCACTGGCCATCGAGGCGTTCCAGGAGCGGTTCGAGTGGGGTGACATGAGCAAGCCGACCACGCTGACCGGCCGAGTCATCATCCTCGATCCCTATGATGAGGCGGTGTGGATTAATACTGCGGTGCTGGGTGGCAACGCGGAAAGTGGCTACTACTGGCAGAAGATGCAACCGGGGAAGAACCTGAAGTTCTATGCCGCCGACAAGAAGGTTTGGGAGGAACTGAAATCCATGGGGCGGCTCCACGCTGGACCGGCGGCGGCGAAAGAAGTGCCGCCCGCCTCGGCGACCACCTTGATCGAGTTCGTGGCTCAGGAGGTGGAGCAGAACAAGCGCGTGATCACCTCAGTGAAGAAGCTGCCGGAGATCGCCGGAGACCCGGCCAAGCCACGGAGTATCAGGGCCTTGATGACCAAGGAGTGTCAGCAGGCAAAGAGCGATTTCGATAAGGCCTGCTATGAAGCTAAGCGGCAGCTCAATACGTCACCGAAGGGTAGAGATGCGACGTCCATGCAATATGATGTGTTGTTACCAGGCGGAAAGGTTGCTGCTTCTGGCTTAACTCCCTGGAGCGCGAACGAAGACACGATCGGCAAGTAGGGTCTCTGTAAGGGTTGGAGAGAGTTGGAGTGAAGGGGTGCCATGCGAACAGCATGGCACCCCTTTTTATTTCTCTGACTTCTCATCCTCCAACCGTCGTTGAAGCTCGGCCAGACGGTTCAGCGCTTCCAGCGGAGTCATGGAGAACAGATCCATCTGCCGCACCTCTTCGATGATCGGGTGCGGCTGTGGGAGAGAGCGATCCGAGCCAAGGGTCTCGTTTTCTAGGGCCTGGTCAGAAAGGACGCCTGTGGCCGGACGCTCCAGTTGAGCCAGGACCTCCCCCGCACGGGTGATCACGGGAGCCGGAAGACCGGCCAGCCTGGCCACATAAATCCCATAGCTTCTGTCTGCTCCTCCCTGCACAATTTTCCTCAGGAACAGCACTTCCCCATCGCGCTCTCGGACTGAGACCGAGTAATTTTTCACGCCCTCCCGCAGCGCGGCCAGTTGAGTCATCTCATGGTAATGGGTGGCAAAGAGCGTCCGTGCGCCCAGGTGGCGTTGATCCTGGATATATTCCGCCACAGCCCAGGCGATGCTGAGTCCATCATAGGTACTGGTCCCGCGTCCGATCTCATCCAGCAGGATCAAGCTACGGGTGGTCGCACAGTTCAGGATTTGCGCGGTCTCCGTCATTTCCACCATGAACGTGCTCTGCCCGCCCGCCAGGTTGTCGGACGCGCCGACACGCGTGAAGATCCGGTCCACCAGACCGACGCTGGCCACCCGGGCCGGAACAAAACTGCCCATTTGGGCCATCAGTGCGATCAGCGCGACCTGTCGGAGGTAGGTGCTCTTCCCGGCCATGTTCGGCCCGGTGATGATCAAGAGCCGGTTGGTCTCGAGGTCCAGCAAGGTGTCGTTGGGAATGAATCCCCCCGAGAGGGCCAGCCGTTCCACCACCGGATGCCGACCCTCGGTGATTCGGATCGTTCCTCCCTCATCGACGTCGGGGCGGACATACTGGTTGATGGCCGCTGTTTCCGCCAGGGCCGTCAGCACGTCCAGCACCGCGATCACGGATGCCATCACCTGGAGGCGTGGCGTCTCTTGTGCCAATTTTGCGCGGACCTCCTCAAAGAGTTCCTGTTCGAGTGTGATGAGTTTCAGCTCAGCGCCGGTCACCTTCTCTTCCAATTCCTTGAGTTCGGCGGTCGTGAATCGTTCGGCGTTGACGAGCGTCTGCTTGCGAACATAATGATCAGGGACACGAGTCAAGTTCGCCTTGGTCACTTCGATGTAATAGCCGAAGACTTGATTGAATCGCACCTTCAATGATTCGATACCGGTGCGTTCCCGTTCGCGAGCTTCCAGCCCGGCGATCCAGCCTTTCCCTTCTCGGCACGCCTTGCGCAGTTCGTCCAGAGGAGGGTGGTAGCCGTTCTTGATCATTCCGCCGTCTCTGCTTGAAGCCGGCGCGTCCGGAAGAATCGCGCGTTCGACCAGCTCGTGAAGGTCGGCCAAATCGTCCCACGATCGAGCCAGGTCTTGGAGCAGCGAAGAGCGGAGGGACGCCACGTGCGTCCGGATCTCAGGGAGGGCCGCAACCGACTGCTTCAACGCCAGCACATCGCGCGGATTCGCCGCTCCAAGGGAAACCCTGCTGCTCAGCCGTGCGATATCCTGGACCGTTCTGAGCGCGGTCCGAATGCCAGTGCGGCCCCGGAGCTGTTCGACCAACTCGGCCACCGCATCCAGACGAGCATGGATGGGGGCAAGCTTCACCAGTGGCCGGATGATCCAATCTCGCATCAAGCGGCTTCCCATGACCGTGACCGTTCGGTTGAGCACCGAAAGCAGGGTGGGTTGTTTCTGATCGTTGGGCACATAGGTATCCACCAGCGGTCTGATCAGTTCCAGGTTGCGAATGGTGATACTGTCGAGATGCATCTCGTGACTGGAATGCCGAACCTGCAATCGGCGCACATGATCCAGACAGGCGGTCGGCTGAGTCTCACGGAGGTATCGCATCACGGCCCCAGCTGCCTGCAGGCCGAGACTCAGTCCCCGGCAACCGAATCCGTCGAGAGAGTCCACTCCGAACTGTTTCCGCAAGCTGTGCTCAGCCGACGAAAGCTCGAAGCAGACAGGCTCCTGCGCGCACAGGCGAAGGCCCTTCAACCGGTCGAATGCCGGCTGCATCTGGACTTGAAGAGTCATCGGGTACAGCAATTCCCGCGGCTCCAGCCGGGCCAACTCATCCTGAAGGTCGGCCTGCGCCCGGTCACCCTGGAACTCCATGACCCAGAATTCGCCAGTGGAGAGGTCGAGAGCCGCGAGCCCCAGAACGGGGGAACGGTCGGATTGCGGCGAGGGGCGGGAGGAGGCGACGACCGCCGCGAGAAAATTCGACTCCGTCGTTGGGAGCAGTTCGCTGTCGATGAGCGTCCCAGGCGTGTAGAGGCGGACCACCTCGCGCCGAACCAGCCCCTTGGCGAGCTGAGGGTCTTCCACCTGCTCGCACAGGGCCACCGTCCGTCCGGCCTTGAGGAGCTTGGCGATGTATCCGGTTGCGGCGTGGTACGGGACACCGCACAGCGGGACTGGCTCTGCGCGGGCTTTGTCACGGGAAGTCAAGGCAATGCTCAGGAGTTGAGATGCCTCCTCCGCATCCTTGTAGAACATTTCATAAAAGTCGCCTACGCGGAAGAACAGGATCGCGTCCTGGTAGGCACGCTTGATGTCCCAGTACTGGCGCATCAAAGGCGTCAGATCGGCTTCATTCATCCTGAAGCTCCTCGGCGATCTCACGCGTCCCCTGCTTGGCGGGCGTATGCAGTACCTTCCCCATCGACTGCCGGAGCCGTTCAAGGTCAGCCTCCGCCTCCTGCAGTGCTCTTGTCTTTCGCCTGAGTTCAATTCGTCCTCTGATCCAGGGTGGAAACAAAAGGATGGAGGCCACGAGCAGACCGATGGCAAAGGCGCTGAGGATTGGCTTGTAAATGTACGTTGTGGCCGCGGCCAGTCCGAAGAAATACCGGAGGGTGACCTCTTGCTCCTGGTTTTGGAGAAAGAAGGTCAGAGAAAGCAACAACAAGATGCCAACCAGGATGAGCCTGATCATAGCCGTGGGTGTACCCGCTTCAGGTCCCGTCCGGGACCCTGTCTCAGTGTTCCCTTTTCCTGGAGGGCCAGGCGGAATCCGGCGCGCAGTTTTCGGTAGGTCGCGCGGAGATGCTCGGGGATGACCCGAGTCTCGGAAAACAGCGGCATGAAATTTGTGTCTCCGTTCCAGCGAGGAACAATATGCAGGTGCACATGGCCCTCGATACCGGCTCCGCTCACGCGCCCGAGGTTCATCCCGACGTTAAACCCTTCCGGCCGGATCTCCGCCCGTAGCACCCGAAGAGAAAGGTTCGTCATCCGGATCAGATCCAGGGCGCTATCGGCGGACAGCACTTCCAAACTCTTGACGTGCGCGTAGGGGGCGACCATCAGATGGCCGCTGTTGTAAGGGAAGAGGTTCATCATAACAAAGGCATGCTGCCCTCGGTGGAGCAGGAGGTTCACCGAGTCCCGTCGTTCCCGCACTTTCGAGCAGAAGATACATCCTCTCGGTTTCCTGGCGTTCTTGATGTAGGCCATGCGCCAGGGCGCCCACACGATCTTCATCGTAGAAGCCGCGCTTGTTGAAGGCTGGTGACAGCCTTGAGGGCCCCGCATCGCTGTAACACACGATCCAACAGGCCTCGCATCGCGGTTCCCTTGGCCCTGAGGACAACCTGCCTGGTGCGTGCGCTCCGGTGACTCAGATGCACCTCCAAGCGATCATCCGGCAACTCGAAGAAGCCCTTGTCGGCCCACTCGATCGCCACCACAGTCTGGCCGTCCAGGTAGTCCGAGAGGCCGATGTGCTGCAGTTCAGGCTGGGCCTGGATGCGGTAGAGATCCGCGTGCGCAAAGGGGACACGACCTTGATACTCATGGATCAGGACGAACGTGGGACTGTTCACGATATGAGAAGGCACCCCAAGTCCTGTTGCGATGCCCCGCACGAGCGTGGTCTTTCCCGTCCCCAGTTCTCCGTACAGCGCTAACACTTCTCCTCCTCGCAATGACTGACCGATGAAGCGCCCGAGCTGCTCAGTGTCGGTCGCCGACCGAAGCTGACTGCGCCATTCGTAGGGCTCTGACACAGCTCCGTTTCCGACGGACGAGCGTCGGGATCGAGGTCGTGGAAGGCTGGGACCGGCCCCCCCTTGCCCTTTAGCCCGCAAGGGGAGAGAGCGTCTGCGTGAGGGCATGGGGAATTTGCTCGATTAAGTCTCCCGCGGTCATACCTGCGGGTCCCAATGAAGCTGCCGCTAGATCGCCCGCTAGACCGTGGAAATAGGTGCCGGCACGGGCTGCGCCCCACACGTTCAGACCCTGAGCCAACAGACCGACGATGACCCCGGTGAGGGCGTCGCCGGTTCCGGCAGTGGCCATGCCGGGATTGCCAGTCGGACAGATCGCCACCTGTCCGTTTGGATGAGCCACGACCGTGCGAGCTCCCTTTAAGACCAGAATGACCCCGCGTTGCTGGGCAAAACGTCTGGCAGTTCCGATGCGATCGGCATTGACCGACTCAGGTGTCGCCTGCTCTTCCAGCCGAGCCATTTCTCCCGGGTGCGGGGTCAGAATAAGCGGGGTCTTGCACTCCGCAAGCAAGGCAGGGCGTCCTGCGAGTGCATTCAGCGCGTCCGCGTCCAGTACGCAAGGCTTCTCTAGCCTCGTGATCAGCGCCTGGATCAATTCGACGGTTTCCGGATGAGTGGTCAAGCCTGGACCGATCGCGACGGCACTTCGGGCATTCGCAAACGTGAGGAGAAGATCAAGTCCGGACCGCGCCAGGGTTCGTGCCGTCGTTTCAGGCATGGGAACGGTCATCGCTTCCAACAGCTTGGCCTCGAGGGTGTCGTTTACGCTCGCCGGCGTCGCGACTGTCACCAGGCCAGCTCCCACCCGAAGCGCCGCTCTCGCGGCGAGGGCGGCTGCGCCGGTTTTTCCCACCGATCCGGCGATGAGCCCGACGTGCCCATAGGTGCCCTTATGTCCGGATGGCAGGCGGGCAGGGAGGAGACGGTGAGTTTCGTCCCCGGTGATCAGCGAGATTCGACTGTCGACGGCCTCCGCATACGATGCCGGAATGCCGATGTCGGCGATGTGGATTGTCCCGGCGTGATCGATACCGGGACCAACGTACAAGCCGAGTTTGGGGAGCGCAAACGTGACCGTCAGCGTGGCCAGGACGGCTGTGCCAAGCACCGCTCCGGTGTCGGCGTGAATGCCTGACGGGAGATCAACCGCGGTCACCGGTCGATCCGCGCCATTGATGCAGTCGATTGCGGTGCGGTACGGTCCGGTGATCGGGGCAGAGAGTCCGGTCCCGAGAAGAGCATCCACGAGCAGATCGCTGTTCCCAAGCAGCTTCTGAAGTTTGACGCTGGACGGACAGGCGTGGATGGCCGATGCGCCGCCGGCGCTCACAAATCGACGATGCATCGTCTTGGCATCACCAGCCAGGTCCGCCGGTCGGGTCATGAGCAGCACCTGAACCCTGGCCCGTTTCCGCTTCAGCAGTCGTGCGACCACGAACCCGTCCCCTCCGTTATGTCCCTTGCCGCAAAGGACCGCCACCGTCTTACCGGCCAAGGAGCCGAATGTCTGTTCCATGGCGGCGACGACGCTGGCGCCAGCATGGGCCATCAGGGTGAGGCTCGGGATGTGGCCCTCCGTGATGGCGCGGCGATCGAGGGCTTGCATCTGCGCGGCGGTCACGATCTTCATAAGGGAAGGGATTGGCCGTTCGTTATTCGCTGTTAGCGATCTGTTGTGAGGATTGCCTCGGCGATCGCGTAGTCGGCATCATGCGACAAGCTGACGTGGATGCCGGTCACGCCGGCCTCCTGAAGCAAGGCTCCAACACGACCGTTCGCTGTGGCCACCGGCCGGCCGCTGGGGTCGTTGAGCACTTGAATTTCTACCCACCGTATGCCGCCAGACCAGCCGGTGCCAAGCGCTTTCAGAACCGCTTCCTTCGCCGCAAACCGTCCAGCCAAGGAAGCATAGGGGGATGCCAGCCTGAAGCAATACTGGCGTTCTGCGTCTGTGTAGAGGCGCTGCAGGAAGCGCTCTTGCCACCGCTCCGTGAGACTGCGGATGCGGGCAATCTTGACGAGATCAAGGCCGATGCCGACAATCTTCATGTTCCGTAAGGCCGGTGCACGGTCCTGGGCTTGCTGAGCGGAACGGCGGTCGTCGTGTGAATGTCGGGGGGTTAGCTCACCAGTTGCTTCATCTCCCGCACGGCCCGCTCGAGACCGACTAGAACAGCCCTCGCGATGATGCTGTGCCCGATGTTGAATTCCACGATTTCGGGGATCTTCGTCAAGCGCCGGACATTGCGGTAGGTGAGACCGTGTCCTGCGTTGACCCCCATACCCACTTTGTAGGCCAGCTTGGCGGCCTGTGCGATGGTTTCGAACTCGGCGTCTTCTTCTTTCGAACGGCGGGCATTCGCGTAGCGACCGGTGTGGAGTTCGACAAAGTCTGCGCTCACCTTATGAGCTGCCTTGATCTGGTTCAAGTCTGGCTCGACAAACAGGCTCACAGGAATGCCGCTGTCATGCAGAAGATCCACAATGCGTTGAATCCGTTCCTGCTGACCGGCCACCTCCAGGCCTCCCTCGGTGGTCAGCTCCTGGCGACGTTCCGGCACCAGGGTCACGAAGTGCGGTTTGATGCTCAGGGCGATCTTGGCCATTGACTCTTCTGCTCCAATCTCTAGGTCAAGCTTGGTCTGTACAATCTCACGCAACAGGGCGAGGTCGCGATCCTGGATGTGGCGGCGGTCCTCTCGAAGATGGACGACCAGGCCATCTGCCCCGGCCAGTTCAACCAGTACGGCAGCGGACAGAGGGTCCGGCTCTTTCCCTCCCCTGGCTTGCCGGAGCGTAGCCACATGGTCAATATTGACTCCCAATCGAGCCACATGTCCTCCCGGGGTCCCATGGCCGCAGGCGACCCTGGGCTATGGGGATTCTGCTTTGGTTTGCAAAAGGTTAGCGCATTATTGCAAAAAAAGAGGAGGCTAGCAAGTGGTATGGGCTTGCCAAGTACCGAACAAACGACTCCCTGACGCCGTCTCTGCATACCGGGGAACCATTGCTTGACGTATGCGGCGCCTCATCTTGGTCAAATGGAATGTGTTCACTGGCCCTGCGCGAGGACGGCTACGGAAAGCGAAACTCTCCCAACACCCGATTAAAATTGACTGATTTGGACAGCTGCATTAGAATGAGGCACGTTTCGCCCAAATGGGCGGGAATCCGGGCGATCAGACGAGTCTGGTGGGGCGTGAGGTGGGGAAACAGTGGAAGGGTTTTACCGAATAAAACGGCTCCCGCCCTACGTGTTTGCCCAAGTCCAGGCTCTCAAGCTGGAGGCCCGACATCGGGGCGAAGACATCATTGATTTCGGCATGGGGAATCCCGATCAGCCGACCCCAGGCCATATCGTTGATAAGCTCGTCGAAGCCGTCAAGAACGGCAAGAACCATCGCTACTCGGCATCGCGCGGGATCACCAAGCTCCGTCACGCGATCACCGGCTGGTACAAGCGCCGATACGATGTGGACCTGGATCCAGAGACTGAGGCGATCGTCACCATCGGGTCGAAGGAAGGAATCGCGCATCTCGCGCTTGCCATGATCGGTCCCGGTGATGTGGTGCTGGCGCCCACGCCGACTTATCCCATTCACATGTATAGCGTGATCATTGCCGGGGGAGAGGTGCGTGGAATCGCGCTGAGCCCCGAGAGTGATTTCTTTGAAGACCTGATGCGGGCCTATCGCCAGACGCAGCCGCGTCCGCGGATCTTGGTCATCAACTTTCCGCATAATCCGACCACCGCGGTCGTGGATCTGGAGTTTTTCAAAAAGGTCGTGGCATTCGCCAAGGAACACAACGTCATGGTGATCCACGACCTTGCCTATGCCGACCTGTGCTTTGACGGCTACCGCGCCCCGAGCCTGTTGCAGGTTCCGGAGGCGAAGGAGATCGGCGTCGAGTTTTATACCCTCTCAAAGAGTTACAATATGCCCGGTTGGCGGGTCGGGTTCTGCGTTGGAAATCGCGAGGTAGTGGGCGCGCTGACCAAGATCAAAAGCTATCTTGACTATGGCATCTTCCAGCCGCTCCAGATCGCCAGTATTATCGCGCTGAATGGGCCGCAGGATTGTGTCAGGGAAACGGTGCTCCGCTATCAAAAGCGCCGGAATGAGTTGGTCAACGGCCTCAACCGAATCGGCTGGTCTGTCGAGAAGCCGCGTGCGACGATGTTCGTGTGGGCTCGCATCCCGACGCCGTATCGTGGGATGGGGTCGCTGGAGTTCTCGAAGCTGCTGCTCAGGGATGCGAAGGTTGCGGTCTCTCCTGGGATTGGGTTTGGGGACGGTGGGGACGAACACGTGCGGTTTGCGCTGGTTGAAAATGAGCACAGGATCAGGCAGGCTGTTCGGGGAATTAAGAAGGCCTTGAAGCTTGAAGGAGCGAAACGATGAAGGCCCGGATCGGAGTGGGCTTGGTCGGATTCGGGACGGTGGGAATAGGGGTCGCCAAAATCTTGCTGGGGAACCGCGCCTTGATTCAGCGGCGCGTGGGGGTCCCAGTGGAATTGGTCCGAGTGGTGGACCTCGATATCACGAGGGATCGTGGGGTTTCGCTGCCGCCGGGCATGCTGACGACCGACGTGGGGCAGATCCTGGATGATCCTTCGATCGACATCGTCCTGGAGCTCATCGGGGGGTATGACGCCGCCAAGCGGGTGATCCTGGACGCGATGGCAAGAGGCAAGCAGGTGGTGACAGCGAACAAGGCGCTGCTGGCGGTCCATGGGGAAGAAATCTTTGAAGCGGCCGCACGTCGCCGCGTAGATCTCGGATTCGAAGCCAGTGTCGGAGGTGGCATCCCCGTCATCCGTGCCCTGACCGAAGGGTTGGCAGCCAATACGATTCTGTCGATCTACGGCATCATTAACGGCACCTCGAACTATATCCTCAGCCGTATGACCAGTGAAGGGCAGGGATTCAAGGAAGTGCTGGCAGAAGCGCAACGGGCTGGATACGCCGAGGCCGATCCGACGTTTGATGTGGCGGGGGTTGACTCGGCCCACAAACTCTCGATCATGGTAAGTCTGGCGTACGGCACGCCGGTCAACTTCAAGGAGGTCTATACAGAGGGTATCACCCGCCTGACGCCGCTTGACATCACTTATGCCAAGGAATTTGGATACACCATCAAGCTCCTTGGGATCGCCAAGTTTTCTGATGGTGAGGTGGAAGCGAGGGTCCACCCCACGATGATTCCATCCACCTCGCCGGTCGCGCACGTGGAAGGGATCTACAATGCCATCCAACTTGCTGGGGATGCGGTAGGCGATATTGTGCTTTATGGCCAGGGCGCCGGATCGATGCCGACCGGCAGCGCGGTGGTCAGCGATGTCATCGCCATCGCGCGCAATCTGCTGACAGGTGCGACCGGCCGGGTGCCGCCTGCTTCCTTTCAACAGGATCAACGTCGCCCGCTCCGCATTCGACAGATGGAGGAGATCGTCTCTCTGTATTACCTGCGGTTCATGGTGCTGGACCGCCCGGGCGTGTTGTCCCAGATCTCGGGCGTGCTGGGGCGCCACGGGATTAGCATCTCGTCGGTTCTCCAACAGGGGCGCAAAGAGGGTCAGACGGTGCCGGTGGTGATCATGACCCACACCTCGACTGAACGGGATGTCCAGGCTTCTCTCCGGGAAATCGATCGGATGCCCTTTATTTCCGAGCCCACCACGTTAATCCGCGTCGAGGGGCATGACGAGTGATGCATGTGCCCCCTTCGACGCACCCTCACAATTCACTTGGTGTCTCATCCATGATCCGCTGGCGTGGTGTCATCGAAGAGTATCGCAAGTTTCTGCCGGTCACGGAGAAGACGCCTGTCGTGACGTTGGGCGAAGGGAATACCCCGCTCATTCATGCCGAGCGCCTGGCCCGCAAAATTGCCCCCGGGGCCGAGCTGTATCTGAAGTTCGAGGGGGCGAATCCCACCGGCTCCTTCAAAGACCGTGGGATGACGCTGGCCATTTCCAAGACGCTCGAGTCAGGGGCAAGAGCTGTGATTTGTGCGTCAACTGGAAACACGTCAGCGTCTGCTGCTGCCTATGGCGCCCGGGCGGGATTGGCAGTGTACGTGCTCATCCCGGCTGGAAAGATCGCCATGGGCAAGCTCTCCCAGGCAATGATGCACCAGGCGACTGTCATCCAGGTCGAGGGGAACTTCGACCAAGCTCTCGCGATTGTCAAAGACATCGCGGCGACTCATAAGATTGAGCTGGTGAACTCGATCAATCCGTTCCGGATCGAAGGGCAGAAGACCGCGGCGATGGAGGTCTGCGACCAGCTTGGGTTCGCTCCCACCATGCATGTGTTGCCGGTCGGCAATGCCGGAAACATCACGGCCTACTGGCGAGGCTACACCGAGTATCGGGCCGCTGGTCAGATTACCGGCTTACCCAGAATGATGGGATTTCAGGCGGCGGGCGCGGCTCCGATCGTGCTGGGTCATGTGGTGGAAGACCCACAGACCATCGCGACGGCAATACGGATCGGCAACCCCGCCAGTTGGAGGTTGGCCATCCAGGCGGTGGAAGAGTCGGCCGGCAAGATCGACATGGTCACGGACGAGGAGATCCTCCAGGCGTACGGACTGGTGGCGGCCGAGGAAGGGATCTTCTGCGAGCCGGCCTCTGCCGCGTCAGTGGCGGGGGTCATCAAGTTGCGCGAGAGCGGGATGCTCAAGGACGGTGAGACGGTGGTTTGCACCTTGACCGGCCATGGGCTGAAGGATGCCGACACAGCCATTAGCGTCTCGCGCCAGCCGCGCACAGTGAAGGCCAGCCGTGATGATGTCGCCCGCTTGTTGAGCCTATGAGCATGGACGACAAGTGAAGTACGTCATCCTGCATGGTGCTGGTATGGCGGATGTCCCCAGGGAGGATCTGGGTGGCAAGACACTGCTACAGGCGGCGGCCATCCCTCATATGGATACAGTGGCCCGCAAGGGAGAGCTTGGCCTAGTGACGATTCCGGCCGACGGCCCCGTTGCTGGAAGCGACGTGACACAGTTGGCGATCTTGGGTTATGACCCACGCAAAGTTTATCAGGGTCCGGCCCCTTTTGAGGCTGCCGGTCTGGGTGTCATGGTGGGAGAGCATGACGTGGTGTTTCGGTGTAGTATGGTGACGCTCGGGGCGAATGCCACGCACAGCAGAGGAGGCCAACAGCCTGAGATCAAGAAGCTGGGGCCGCACGTGGTGATGGAGGACGCCACTGCCGGCGGCATCGAAACAGAAGAGGCCCGTGAGTTGATTGATGCGGTCAACGAGCAGCTCGGCTCCGAGACTATCCAGTTTTATCCCGGTGCTGGGCATCGGCACCTGATGGTTTGGGTCGGAGGGAAGGCGCGAGCAACCTGTGTCAATCCCCACGAAATCGTGGGGCGGCCGATCGGCGAGTACCTGCCGACTGGTGATGGATCCGATATCTTGCGGAAACTGATGGAAGCCTCGCTGATCATTCTGCGCGATCATCCCGTCAACGATCAGAGACGGGACGCCGGGCTGAAGCCAGCGCATTGCCTCTGGCTGTGGGGACAGGGCCGAGCCCCGCGGTTGCCGAGCCTGACGGATCGGCATCAGATCACCGGCACGATCATCTCAACCAGTGATCTCCACCGAGGGATCGCCCTCTGCGCCGGCCTGGAAGCAATCGATCCGGCATCACTCACCGAGTCCGACGGCACGGATTTTCTCAGCCGTGGCGAGAAGGCGCTGGATGAGCTCACCAAGAAGGACCTGGTCTACGTGCATGCCGAGGTCCCGCCTCAGACGGTTCAGGGGACAGATTCCAAGGCTCGGCTCAAGGTCTTGGAGGAGTTCGATCAGAAGATCGTTGGACCCGTCCTGGATGGGTTGCCCAAGCTGGGGGCGCATCGTCTACTCCTCGTCTGTGACTATGCTGCAACCGCCGGCATCAGTTCCGGCGCAGGCCATCAAGCGGTCTATACGCTGTATGGAGGGGGCACTCAGAAAGAGAAGGCGAGCAAGAGGGGATTCAGGGAGGCCGATGCCGAGGCCACTCAATCCGGAGTCAGGGAAGCCACCAAGCTGATCGCCAGGCTTCTCCCGCCCGGTTGAGGCTGAGCATGGCCTTAATCCTCCAGAAATACGGCGGCACCTCTGTCGGGAGCGTAGAGCGGATTCACCGGGTCGCGGAACGGGTCGCGCAAGCCAGGCAGGCCGGACACGACCTCGTGGTGGTGCTCTCCGCCATGAGCGGTGAAACTGACCGGCTCGTGCGGCTTGCGCATGAGGTGACTCCCTGTCCCGATGAACGCGAGATGGACATGCTGCTGTCCACCGGCGAGCGAGTGGCGATCGCG
>JAHWYE010000167.1 GCA_020028195.1 Nitrospirota bacterium | reverse complement strand
TGGCCGAGCTGGCCGAGGCGGTGGAGCAGGCCTTTGACTATCGGGGGGACGTGACGCTGGAGCTCACCTCTGGCATCAAGATCGAGGGCTATGTCTTTAACCGGTATCCATCCGGCCCACGACCGTTCCTTCAATTATTTGCCAAGCAGGAGTCTGGGACCATCGAGATTCCCTACGCCGACATCACCGCCATCGCCTTCACCGGCAAGGATACGGCCTCCGGCAAGTCGTGGGAAGCCTGGGTGGCCAAGAAAGAGTCGCATCGTCGCACCGAGGCCGACCAGGCGGAAGCGGCCGCCAAGGCACGCGGGCACCTCTAGCCCGATTGGTTCACTTTCCTGCCGGTCAGTTTTCTCCTCTCAGAGCCCCCTCTTGTCACGTCCAATTTTGCGAGGCGACTCGCAGGCGAATCCATTGATAATCCTTTGTTGCCGACCTGCCAGGTACGGCCATGCGATCGTTGACAAAGAAAATCATCTGTGCTAGAAGTGTCGCGCCCTAAACCAGGCGCGTCGTGTTTTTTCAGGGTCTTGCAAGTTTAAACCCCGCTGAGCGTTGGAGCGAAGACAACACAAGAGCGGTGACGCAGGCGCCGAGGTGGATGGGGCACGGATAAAGGGGGACCACAAGAGGACCGGTTTCGTAACGGCGCTGAGCCTTGCGGCTGCTGGGCTCGGGTGGAGCGCGTATCTTGCCGCTCCGGCGGTTGCGATGCACGAGGTGGACCACCGATTCACGGTTGAGGGGTATGTCTGTGGGGCGGACGGCCGTCCGGTTACGGACCACGAAGTGGTCGTCAAGGATACGCGAGTCTCGGTTGGAGCGACGGTGTTCACCGACAGCCGCGGCTACTACAAAGCGACCCTCCATCTCCATAATGATAACTTGGGCGATCCGGTTCTGGTGACTGGCCGTGACGAGCAAAGAGATACCAAGGTTCAGTTCGACCCCAAGGACGTTCGGACAGAACGAAGAGTCACGGTTAATTTTGGAGCGGGCTGTGAGGTAGGTACCGGAGAGGCCCGCTGGGCCTATTATGGCGCAGGGCTTGTTGTTGCGGTAGCAGCAGCGTTTGCGGGGGCGAAGCTTATCCGGAGTCAGCGTCGGCGCTCCCAGAAACGAGGAACAGGGCAGCGTAAGCAGCACCGGTCATGATGGTCCGCGGGTCGTCCACGTACCTCGCCGGATCGGTCGAAGAGGTAGGTGGAGTGGGCAACCGCGTCACCTCGGGGTTCTTTCTGTAACGGCGCTTTTGCTTGAGGCGTAGAAGGCCTGAGCGAAAGCGTCTTTTTTGTCACAGCCCTGTTGAGATCGCCGGCTGATCACCGATGGCGGCAGAAAACCAGGCGGACGGTAGAGTGAAAATCGGAAGAGAAAGGAGCGGGTGGCTTTCTATGAAGCGCATGGCATGGCTTAAGACAGCTCTCTTTGTCGGTGCGGCAGGATTGAGCGTGACGGTCGCAGGATGCGGTGGGGGAGGTGAGGGACCAATTGTGGCGCCCCCGCCGCCGCCGGCTGAATATGCCGACAAGCATATGCCGGCCGGATGGTGGGTGGATGAGAAGATCATCGAGGAAGGGCGCCAGATCTTCATCGGCGCGAAAAATATCGACGTGAATTGCGCGAGCTGCCATGGAAAGGACGGGAAGCCGGTCAAAGCCGGAGCCCGGGATTTCCGCAACACCGAACGTATGAAGCTCTACTCGGACTCGGTCTGGCTCTGGCGTATCTCCGAAGGTGTGCCCAATACCAAGATGAAGCCGTGGAAGAGTAAGCTGCCCGAAGAAGACCGATGGAAGGTGATGGCGTATGAGCGCACCTTCGGACTGAAGGACAAGGAATATGATGTCGCCAAGAAAGAATGGGTGCCGATCGGGGGCGCGGCGGGAGGCGGGGCCCCGGCTGCCACAGGGAATATGAAAGATGGAGCAGCAGCGCCGGCGGGTGGTGCTGCCGCCCCGGTGACTCCGGCCAAGCCGACCACTGGTGGCAAGTGAGTGGTTTGTCTTCTATGTGAAGAGGGCGGCGAGACATTATGAGTACATGGCAACGTAGTCTTCTGATCATGCTCGGCCTTCTGGCGGCGTTCGGGACTGCGGCCTATGCCCAGGCTCCGAACGCGCCGGTCGCCGAGTTTCCCTACACGGGGAATCGGACGGCGGTCTGGATCGTTGCGCAACTCCATATCCTGTTTGCCGCCTTTATCCTGGGGGCCCCGATCTTTGTCGTCATCTCCGAATGGCTGGGGTATCGAAAACAGGATCCGCGATATGACCGCCTCGCCAAGGAAGTGACCAAGGTCACGGTGATTCTCTACAGCATGACCGCGCTGACCGGCGGCCTGTTCATCTTCGTGCTGTTAGCCACCTATCCCCAGTTCACCACCTGGTTCATCAACCACTTCTTCCTGATCTTCGCGGTCATCTATCCTCTCCTCTTCATCGCGGAGACGATTGTCCTGTACCTGTATTTCTACACGTGGGATGCCTGGAAGGGCGATAAGAAGGGACGCCATATTGCGCTGGGCGTCCTGTTGAACGTGATCGGGACGGTCACGCTCTTCGTCATTGACGGCCCCACTTCGTTCATGAATTCACCGTCCAAGGCGATCGAAGGACTTTCGCTGGCGGATTACATCCAGACCGCGTCACTCTGGGACAAAGTCTATAACTACACTTGGATGCCGCTGAACCTGCACCGGCTGGTGGGGAATGTAACCTTCGGCGGATTTATCGCCGGGCTGATCGCCGCGTATATGTACATGGGCGCCAAGAGCGAAGAGGAACGTTCCTACTATGACTGGATGGGCTTCGTCGGAAACTTGATCGGCGTCGGGGCGCTGCTGTTTCTGCCCTTTATGGGCTACTTGCTGGCCTACGAGCTCTGTGATTACGACGCTTCGATTTGTCCCTACATGATGGCGGACCAGCTTTCGATGTTCTTCGAGATGCAGGGAGCCATGGTCGGGCTGATCTTCCTGGCCAGCAATTATTACATCTGGCTCAGCATGAAGCGCATCGAGGGGGTCGAGCGCGTCCGGATGTCGGCCCTGACTCTGGTGGTCATGGTCGCGATCCCATTCGTCATGACCTATGTCTGGACGGTGTTCCCAGTGCCAGACCCCGTGTCTCTGGCTGTGCTGATCCCGATGGTCCTGGCTCCCTGGATTCTCGGCAAGATCATCCCGCCGCTGGGCCGCATCACCGTCTCCTCACGAACCTGCATCAAGGTCGGGTTCCTGATGGTGGTGGTCGGCAATGCCATCTGGATGACGCCGCACGGGTTTGTCGCCACGCAGGCCTTGGCGACGGAGCAACTCGAGCTGCCGTCAGACTGGGGATTCCTGGCGCTGATGCCGGCCAAGAACTCGGCGGCCTTCACGCTGGTCTTCGTGACGGTGGTGAACTACATCCTGTATAACCGTGCGATCCGGCAAGGGACGATTGTGTGGGGAAAAATTGATTTTACATCCCAGTTCGTGCTGATCTTCCTGGCCTTCAGCGCGATCTGGACGATGGGGCTGATGGGCTCGGTGCGGTCGCTGCTGCGCAAATACTTCCACACCTATAACCTGATGCCCGACTTCACCGCCGAATCCTTTACCCCTACGCTCGCGTATGCCGCCTGGTGGATCACCGCCATTACGCTGGCCTTCTACGTTGTGGTGAGCTTCGCGATCCTGGTGACCCTCCGGGTCTCCGAGGCCAAGGCGCATGCGCCGGAGGCCAAGCCGGTTCCAGCCGGAGCCAAATAAAGGGGGGATGGGGTGGTCGGGCAGACACCCGTGCTCGCGCACCGCGCACGATTGGAATGTGCCGGGTACCCGTTGCTCGGGGTGCCCATCGCTTTTTTGATTGCAATGGGCCCGTGCAACGGGTGATGACGCGCGCAGTGGGGCGTCCAGCCGACCACCCCGTCTGGAGAGTCATGGTGAGTCAGACTGAGGAGAGAAACGCATGGCTGAGCAGCCGGGTCTGATCAAGAGCATCATTAAGAAGGGCGTCGTTGGCGCGATCGTTGGCGCGATCCTGGTAGGAGCGGCCAAGGCGCTAGCGTTCCCGCCAGTGTTTCAGGTCATGTTCTTCGCCTACGCCCTGCTGGGAACTGTCGTCTTCATTCTCTTGGATGCGCCTCCGGTCAAGCCTATCAGCGGGCTGAAGGCGCTGGTCGTGCTGCTGGTGTTTTACATCGTGCTCTCCGGCGTCTATATCGGCGGCGCCTCGCTTTGGCCCCAGTACGATCCCGAGGATGAGAAGGGGAAAATTGAAAAACTGTTGAAGGCCAAACGGGCGGCCACAGAGCAGGGGAAGGCGGAGGAATTGCTGGCCCGGGCCAAGGCCCTGTCCGAGAAGGCCGACGCGATCATGCAACGGCTGCAGGCGGTTGGCGGCAGCACCGTTGGCGAGGGTCCAGCAGGGGCAGATAGCGCGAAACCGTCTGGCGCGCCGGTCGCGGCCGGCGATTTGGTCGGGCTAGGCAGGCAGCAGTGGGACCTCCAGGAATGCTACAACTGCCACAAGCTGGAGGGCAAAGGCGGGAAGAAGCGGGGGCCGGAGATGGACAATATCGGGAATCTCATGAAACCGGAGGAGCTGAAAGAGAAGATCCTGGAGCCGCGGAGCTGGATGGCGGAGGGATTTGAGAAAGAATACGAAAAGAAAAAGATGCCGGACAAATATAAGGAACTGATGGAAGAGAAAGAAGTGGACGCGCTCGTCGCCTTTCTCTCGACGCTGAAGAATACCTCGGTGAATACGCCCAAGCCGGTCAAAAAGAAATAACGTGCAACCCAAGCTCAAATC
>JAHWYE010000166.1 GCA_020028195.1 Nitrospirota bacterium | reverse complement strand
TTTGGCAGCAGCGTGATCAATTTCTGGAAGGGGGCCGACCACGTCCACAAAAGATGATCGTGACCGTGCTGTTCACTGATCTCAAAGGCTATACCTCCGCTGCTGAGAAAATGGACCCGCGCGCCCTCATGGATTGGATGAATTCGTATGTGGAAACTATGGCGCAGGCGGTCATGAGGCATGAAGGGGTAATTGACGACTATGCCGGGGACGGGATCAAGGCCAACTTCGGCGTTCCGCTCCCCAGAAGTACCGACCAAGCGATCAGCCAGGATGCCGTCAATGCGGTAAGCTGCGCGCTTGTCATGGAGCGTGAGTGGCGCCAGCTAAACGAGCGATGGCAAGCTCAGGGGCTACCGACTGTCGGGATGCGAATCGGCATCGGCACTGGCGAGGTGATCGCAGGCAGCTTGGGCAGTCCCGAGCGGTTGAAGTACACGACGGTCGGCGACACGGTGAATATCGCCGCACGATTGGGAAGTCATGATATGGACCAACTCGCTCCCACCAGCCAGGCCGACCAGTGTCGCATCCTCATTGACGAGGCGACGCTCCAGTTGCTCGGCGGCCGATTCGAAACGCACCTAATCGGGGAGATGAGTCTCAAGGGGAAGGAGCACCCGCTTATCACCTACCGAGTCCTGGGCCGGGTCGAAGACTAGGCCAGAGCGCGTAACGGGAGGGAGGCGTGGCTCGGCGCCAACAGGGCGGCGAACTCGCTCGGTTGGTTGATGGTGAGCAGTCCGTTCTCCATGGAAATCAGTCCTTCCGCCTGCCACAGGCTGAGCTGTTTGTTGATGCTTTCCCGTGACGTGCCGACCAAACTAGCAAGTTCTTGTTGGTAGAGATGGACGTTGATCCGGATGCCGCGCGGTGTTTGGACCCCATAGGTTTTCGCAAACTTCCAGAGTTTCTTGGCTAGGCGCATGGACAGCGGGAGGAACGAGATCTCCTGAACAAGTTCATTTGCCCGGCGAAGCCTCACACAAAGGATCATGAGCAGCTTCGTTGCAGTTTCCGGGCACGTCTGCAACAGGGATACAAACTCCTGCCGATTCATGATCTCCAGCTCGGTTGTCTCCAGGGCAGTCGCGGTGGCTTGGTGATCCGTTCCTTCCAGGGCCGCCATTTCTCCGAACACTTCTCCCGGGCCAAGGATGTCTAAGATGATCTCCCTGCCATCCTCCTCGCGCGGCACGCTCACCTTGACCTTGCCGCTCCGGACGACAAAGACCTCATTGGCTGGGTCCCCGTTGTAGAAGATTATCTCTCTCGCCGGGACCTTCCTGACTCCGACGCAGACCGAGGATCGCTCTCGCTCAGGAATCGCCAGCGAGGCAAACAGACGGTAGGCATCCTGGACGCGACCGAACTTGCTCGCAGCCACCTCGTCATGAATGAACCGTGTCATGGACATGAGACACCTCCTGCCGGCGCACGCGCGCCGGTAGCGCTTCAGCCGTGAGGTTTCATCCAAGCACTCACCCCTCCATCAGGTGGTGAACTGATTCTTGAGGATCTCGTGTTGATCCACCGCCCGCTTGATCACCGGCAGCAGCCTGTCCATCGTCACCGGTTTCACCAGGTAGTCCTGCACACCCTGTCGCAGCAGGGAAGTGGCCAGGTCAATGTCCGGATAACCGGTCAGCACCACGATCGGCACGCAGGGATGCTGCGAGCGGAAATACGCGATCGCGTCGGCGCCATTCATCTTCGGCATCCGGATGTCGCAGAGAATCGTATCCACCATGAGCGGATTCTCGCCCTCGTTCAGCCTCTTGATCGCCATGTCTCCGTCTTCAGCCTCCTCCACCTCGTAGCCGGCCTTCACGAGATGCTGCCTGATCGGCTTCCTGACTCCCGCCTCATCATCGACCACCAGAACTCGTCCTTGCCTGCCATTGACACGCAGTTCAAACATGGGGCACCTCCTGTTCTATCGGGCCGGTTTCCACCGGAAAAGTGATTGTGAATGTGGTTCCCACCCCTCCTTCGCTCTCGACATTGATCTGTCCCCCGTACTTGGCCACGATCCTGTAGGTGATGCTCAGTCCTAGACCGGTTCCCTTCCCAGGCTCTTTTGTCGTGAAGAAGGGGTCGAAGATCCTGTTCAACAGTGCTTGTGGAATGCCGCATCCGGTATCTGAGATCGAAGCGACCACCGAATCCCCTTGAAGGTGAGTCGCCAATGTCAGCTTGCCATGTCCCTTCATCGCCTGCACGGCATTGCTGATGAGGTTGATGAACACCTGATCAATTTCTGTCCGGCGGGCCCGAATGGGAGGCACGGGCTGAAACTCCGTCACCACTTCCACCCGCTCAAAGTGGGGACCCCGCCGCACCATCCTGACCGCCTCGGTCAGCCGTTCGTTCAGATCAATCTCGCTCTCCCCATCGTGCGAGGTCTGCCGGGCGTAACCGGCGAAATCACGCACGACCGTGGCGATGTGTTGGGCGTAGCCGACAATATCCAGCGAGTACTCTCTGATCTTCTCCTGCTCATTCTCTTCCACCATGATCTCGGCCATCCCCAGGATCGCTTGCGCCGGGTTGTTGATTTCATGGGCCATCCCTGAAACCAGCGTACCGAGGCTGGCCAGCCGCTCGGCTTGCGCGAGCTGGTCCTGAAGCTGTTTTTCTTCGGTGACATCCCAGATTACGAGCCCGGTCTGCGGTCGCTCGCTTCCGCGGATGGCGACCGGGAAGAGGCGATAGCGGTACACCCGTTTCTGGCTCTGGAACTCCCGGTCCTGCTGCCAGTAACCACTTTCGGCCGTATGGGGCTTGAGCCCTTGCAGCAATCGGCTCCGCCTGGCCTCCGGCAGCGGCAGCACCTCGGACACCGAGCAGCCGACCAGCATGGCGCGCCCTTCTCCGAAGTATTGGCAGGCCAGAGCGTTGCTATAGACGACCCGGTCATCCTCGTTCACGATGAGGATGGCGCCGGGCAGGCTGGCCAGGATCTTCTCAGTTGCGTCGTAGGCCTGCCGGAGCGCTTGTTCCGCTTTTTTCCGCTCTTCCTCCACACCGATGGCCGATGCCATGATCCCGATGAGCTTCGTATCGTCTTCGTTCGGCATGAAGTCCCTTTGATAGACGACGCAGAGGGCGCCGACATAGCGGCCATCACGCCTGACCGCTTGGCCGAAATAGGTCTGCAGGTGGTAGGGGATCACGTTAGGATCCGTCTGAGCGTACGGAGTCTCTTGGAGGTGACGCACCAACAGCGGGTGGCTTCCCCCTTGTTTGATCACGTCACAGCAGATATGGCCGTCGGGCTTGTCCACCGGGTTGAACCCCGGTGGTGTATGCCATTGCCCGATCGAATGCAGCAGCTCTCCGTCCAGATAACTATAGAGCGCGCAGGCTCCGTCCAGCAGTTCACCGCAGAGTCCGGTCAAGCGGTTGATGTTCTCGTTGGCGTCCTTGCCGAAGCTCAACAAACACTCATTGATCTTGGCCAGGCGTGCCGCGTGTCGTTTGCGCTCGACGAACTGGCCGATCTGGCTGCCGATGGCCTCCATCATGTCAATCTGCGCGTCATCCGGCCGGCGGGCTTCTCTGCTGAAAAACTCGAGGACCCCCAGGATTTCCTCTCCGAGCAGAATCGGAAATCCAACTGCCCCGTGTGCCCCCGTCTTCAGCGCAACAGCCCCACGAGGGAAATTGGCCGCCTCGTGCACGTCGGCGATCCAGACTGGTTTCCTGCCGGTCCAGACCCGCCCAGGGAGACCAAAACCGGGCGAAAATGTGAGGTCACGGCTGGCCGACGCAAATTCGGCGAACTCCGCGGACGCGCCGTACCAGCAGTCCACACAGCGCAGCACGTGGGCTTGCTGGTCCACCTCCCACAGCGCTCCGAGGTCCCAACACAGGCTGTCACAGACGGCTCGAAGGATCTTGGGCGTGGCCTCGAGCAGCGTGGCTGATTCTTCCAGGGCACGGGTCGTGGCGTACTGCGCGTGCAGACGCTGCTCCGCCCCCTTGCGATCGGTGATGCATTGCAGCGAGCCGGCCATGCGCAGCAAGTTTCCTGCTTCGTCCCAGATCGCTTGACCTCGAGCCCGAAACCAGCGGTACTCTCCCTGCTTGGTGCGCAGCCGGTACTCCACATCGTAGGGCTCTTTGCCTTCAATGTGGGCGGAGAGGGCCGCAAAGACCCGTTCCATATCGTCCGGGTGGAGCTGCGCGATCCAGCTGCCCAACACGTTGTCGAACTCCTGTTCGTCGAAGCCGAGCATCGCCTTGAATCGAGGGGAGTACCACACCGGGGTGTGGGGAGAGGACCAGGGCTCGCCGGGCAGGAGACGTCCATCCCACAAGCCGTCGCTGGAGCCCCGCACGGCTAATTCCAGGCGCTCCTCACTTGCGCGCAAGGCCTGTTCTGTCCGCTTGCGCTCCGCGATGTTGCGGATAATGCCGCTGTAGAAAGTCCCCGTGGCGGTCTTCCATGTGCCGAGGGACAGTTCCAAGGGGAACTCGCTCCCGTCTTTCCGCAGCCCATACAGTTCGACCGTTTTCCCGATGATCTTTGCCTCACCGGTTGTCCTGAGCCTCTCCAGACCCTTTTGATGGGCCTGGCGGTAGCGGGCCGGCATGATGAGTGTCAGCGGCTGGTCCAGCACTTCTTCCTCCGTGTAACCGAAAAGCGTTTGGGCGGCCCTGTTCCAGGAAATGATCAGCCCGTGGTGATCGGCGAGCACGATCGCGTCTGGCACCGACTCCGCCACGGCGCGGAACCGTTCTTTGCTTTCGCTCAATTCACGTTCGACATACTCAGCCCTGTCCGTCAGATGGTTGACCTCCACCGCGCGGCGCAAGGCAG
>JAHWYE010000165.1 GCA_020028195.1 Nitrospirota bacterium | reverse complement strand
GAAGGCAAGCAATTTGGTACCGTTCCCACTTGGACTGAGAGTGCCGAGCATTCGAACAACCTCTTTACGAATCTGGCTATCGGGATGCTGCCCGAGCTTCTCCAGGGGCTCGACCAATCGTGGGTTATTCAGTTTTCCGATGATCGAGAGCAGGTTCCGAACATGGTGCGGACGACGATCGCTTAACCCTCTGACCAATGGCTCTGGCGAGTCCTTCGCCAACGTGCTCAGAGCCTCACAGACAATCGCTCGGTGCCCCTCTGACTCCAGGTTAGCCAGGAGTGTACACAAAGCCGGCACGGCCTGGGATTTCAGTTGAAGCAGGAAGGCCAGCAGACCATCGGTCTTGACGTTCGGGTCCTGGTTCAGGACAGTCTCAATAGCCTTGATCTGATCTGGTCGTCCGAGGGAATCGAACAGGCCGTAGAGTTTTTTCTTGTGTTCTTCTGGCAGGTCGGGACAGAGCTCTTGAGCTTCCTCCAGCAAGCCTCCGACGTGGTTGATCATCGGCCAGTTCCCATGCTTGGCCAACGTCTGCAAGATCTCCCCAAAGACATCGACCAGACTGGCCAGTAAGGTAGGTGACTTTTCGCTGGCCAGGATCACGGTCAACATGTCCAGGATATAGGCCGTATCGTCTCTGGCCGACTCCGCCTCAATCTCCTTGGCTAACTTCTCCAGGTCCTGCTGGGAGACCTCGAACCCAGCGAGGTTGGACTGGAACCGTGACCGTTGCCCGGTTCCGGCGGCTCCTTCAGTCTCTTGACGGGCCATCTCAGCAACGCTGACCTCCCGTAACGAAGCGACCGAGCCGGTCAAAACTTCTGAATCCTGGGGCGTGAGCACATCGGTGCTGTCCGATGACCTGATAATCTCTTCGGCCGTCACGAACGTGACCGCCGCGAGGTTCTTTTCCCAAAGGCGGGTCACAATGTCATCATCCGTGCTGGCGGAATCGTAGCCCCCCCACAGGGCGTCCAGAAAACTCGCCAGGTCGCTCGGAGTGAGGCCCTTGTGAAATGAAACTTCGCGGATGCCGTCGACGTAAAGCTTAAAGGCCAGGTTTTCGGTCTGTGCTTCTGTTTGATACACCACCTCGCTCCGAAAGTAGAGTTCGGACCGGTGCACCACGAAAGTGAGTACCTCAAGGGCCTCAAGACGGGCGGTCAGATCGGTGTGGAACTCTTGGAAGAACTTTTGAGCGACCGGGTTGTTCGGGCCGTAGGTTCTTGACGTCTTGGAAGCCTTATCCAGCAGTTTTAGCAACAGCTTGACCGATGCCACCTCCGGATCGACTGCTCCCTTGGCAACTGCTGCTGTGGTTCCTGGTGATCCCTGAAGCGTTGGCTCTACCATGACAAAATATTAGTACCTCCGAACGCTCTTCACGTCAAGAAATTATCCTTTGCGATACGGCCTTTTATAATGAACTAGGCTGGACCTGAACAGGGTGCTGGGGCGTCCGCGCTCATCCGATTTGTCAACCATGCAAGGCCAGAGTAGAATCCACCGTCCTTTAGAGGGGAAGCCGGGAAGCGCGACGCTTGGGACCGGCATGAACGGATTGCGGGTCGAGCCGATCCAAGGACCTGGATCTGATAAGTCCGGAAAGGAGCTGTTCAGTGAACAGTCAGCCGTCGGTTCCGCTCATAATCTGCTTTGGAGACAGTCTGACGGCCGGATACCAGTCGCCGACGCCTGACTCCCCGCAGGGGCGAGAGACTCCCTATGGAACCTTTCTGCAAAGACACTTGGGCTCAACGGCCAGAGTGGCCATCAGCGGCGTCTGCGGCGAACTGACTGCAGAGATGGCCATGCGCTTCCGGCAGGACGTGCTGAACCACAGGCCGGCCTATGTCGTCGTGCTGGGAGGGACCAACGATCTGGGCTGGAATGCACGCCCTCCCGATATCATGAGAAATCTGCTCAAGATGTACGAATTGGCTCTCGCCAATGGAATCCGGCCCGTGGCGGTCACCGTACCATCACTGCGGGTGGAAGGAAGCCTCCAAGACCAAGACTGGCTTGAAGAGCACATTGCACGCCGCCGAACCCTCAATCAGCTCATCAGCACCTATTGCGCGGGGAAGGGAGTGACGTGCGTGGATCTGTTTAAGGCGACCGAGGAGCCGGGAACCGGGCGGCTGGCCGCCCCCTATTCAAACGACGGTCTCCACCTCACGACCGAGGGGTATAGATGCCTGGCCACACTCCTGTACGATCACGTGTTCGCAACCGTGGATTTCGCCGACCAGCAGGAAGAGAAGCGATGAAAACGGTTTACAGAGCGGTGAGTGGAAGACCCCCGCTAGAGCGTTCTCCATTCTCGTCCGTCGTTCTGGATCAAGCGATCCGCTTCCACCGGTCCCCAGCTGCCGGCCGAATACTCCGGCAGCCATTTCGTCCCGTAGGTCCCCCACCCATTGAGGATCGGGGTGATCCAAGCCCACGACGCCTCGACCGCATCCCGGCGCATGAATAGCGAAGCGTCACCGGCCATCACATCCAAGAGGAGCCGCTCATAGGCCTCCGGTGATGGAGCACCGAATGCATCGCCATACCTGAAGTTCATTTCGACCGGATTGGTCTGCGCCTTTGTCCCGGGCACCTTGGAGATGATCCGGAGTGACATGCCTTCTTCTGGCTGAATACGAAGGGTCAGGACATTGGGCGCCTGCGGAGCGGCCGGGTTGGCGTTGAACAAGATCTGCGGAATATCCTTGAACTGTACCGCCACCTCGGTGGCCCGCTTCGCCATGGCCTTTCCCGTTCGAAGGTAAAAGGGGACTCCAGCCCATCGCCAGTTTTCCAAAAACAGTTTAATCGCCACGTAGGTTTCGGTCGTGGAGTCCGGAGGAACGCCCGGCTCGTGGCGATACCCAGGAACTTCGACGCCTCGGTCCTTATCCTGTTGGTATTGCCCCCGCACCAGGAACTCGTTTATGGGATGAAGCAAGAGTCTGCGAGGGCCAGGGAACTTGCCAGAACTGTACTGGGCCCTGACCGTGAATCGCTCGACGCCCTTACCCGCGATCGGCCTGAGGCTGCGCAGCACATCAATGCGGGCATTGCGTACCACATCGGGGTCAAGCGAATAAGGAGGCTCCATCGCGACGAGGCACAGCAGCTGCAGCAGGTGATTCTGCACCATGTCCCGCAGGGCCCCGGTCCCTTCGTAGTAGGCCGCGCGCGTGCCGACTCCCTCTGCTTCGCTGACCGTGATCTGCACATGGTCAATGTATTTGTGGTTCCAAATCGGCTCGAAGATGCTGTTGGCAAACCGCAGGACCATAATGTTCTGGACCGTTTCCTTGCCCAGGTAATGGTCGATCCGGAAGATCTGGGACTCGTCAAAGACGCGTCCCACGAGGGCATTGATCTGCCGGGCTGACTCCAAATCGCGTCCGATGGGCTTTTCCACAATGACCCTGCAGAAGGGACCGGCATGATCCGGTGGCCGCACCAGCCCAGCCCGCTGCAACCCTTCACAGGCGGACGCATAGGAGGCGGGAGGAATGGCCAAGTAGAACAGCCGATGGCCAGGGAGAGAATGCTCCGCCTCGATCTTTTCCAAGCGCGTTTTGATGGCTTCATAGGACTGGGGATCCTCGATGCCTCCGGAGAGATAGAAGAGATGTCGTTCGAACTCCGCCCATGGTTGGTCAGCCAGCCGTTGCCGCGAGTACGCGATGATGCCCTCGCGCGTGCCGGCGCGGAAGTCTTCATCGCTGAGGGACTTACGGCCGATCCCGAGGACTGCGAAATTCGAGGGCAGGGTACCATCCAAGAAAAGATTGTAGAGCGCCGGCACCAGCTTCCGGCGGGCCAAGTCGCCAGACCCGCCGAAGATCACCAACGTGCAGGGCTCAGGAGTGAGACTGCGACCGCTGTCTGGGAGTGACAGATGCCCCTGACCCGCCTCTGTCATGATGAGCCCTTCATCGGTTGCACGCCGTTATCGCCGGACCGCATGGCCTCCGAATGCATTGCGCAAGGCCGCCAACATTTTTTCAGCAAATGATTGTTCCTGGCGGGAGCGGAAGCGGGTGAACAAGGCAGTGGTCAGCGTCGGCACTGGGACGTCCTTCTCGATTGCGTCCAGAATCATCCAGCGGCCTTCACCCGAGTCCGGCACATAGCCTTTCAGTCCTTCCAGCTTCGGATTTTGCTCGAGGGCGCCGGCCGCTAGTTCCAAGAGCCACGATCGGACCACACTGCCATGCATCCACAGATCGGCGATTTTGGCTAGATCCAGGTTGTACTCACTCTTGGACATAAGCTCGAATCCTTCGGCATATCCCTGCATCATGCTGTATTCGATCCCGTTGTGGACCATCTTGACGTAATGGCCGGCCCCGTGGCTTCCCATATAGGCCCACCCGTTTTCCGGAGCAAGAGTCTTGAAGATCGGTTCGAGCCGCATGACCACGTCCTTCTCACCGCCGATCATGAGGCAATAGCCGAGTTTCAGGCCCCAGACGCCGCCGCTCGTGCCGGCATCGATATAGTGGATGCTTTTCTTTTTCAGTTCGGCCGCCCGGCGCACGTCATCGTGGAACCTGGTATTGCCCCCGTCAATGATGACATCACCAGCCTGCATCAGCGCCGCGACGGACCGCACCGTCTCTTCGGTCGGAGCGCCAGATGGAACCATGATCCAGAGCGCGCGAGGTGTGGCCAGTTTCGAGACGAGTTCGGCCAGCGAGGACGCGCCGACGCATCCCTGGCCTTCCGCCTGTTTGATCAGCTCCGCGGTCCGATCATAGACCACCACTCGGTGCCGGTCGCGCTGCAAGCGCGTGACCATATTCATCCCCATCTTTCCCAACCCGA
>JAHWYE010000025.1 GCA_020028195.1 Nitrospirota bacterium | reverse complement strand
ATGGTTCCTCCGAAACGAGACGGGTGAAACAGCGCAGCCAGGATGGCCACGCCATCAACCAGGCGCGGACCCGGTCGGCTGAAGAATGAGGAAGCATCAACGGCAAAGACTCGGCCGTTTCGTACCGCCGGGAGATCCTGCCATCCAGGATGGACGGTGAGCTGGTTGAGTTCACGCAGAGTCCTGTTGATCGAGAAGCCGCAAGGCATCAGGACCAGCACGTCCGGCTCTGCGGCAAGGAGCTGCTCCCACGTCACCTGCCTGGAGGGAGCGCCCGCTGACCCGAGCCGGTCGACGCCGCCAGCCCACTCGACCATTTGAGGCACCCAATGACCGGCCGCATACAGGGGCGAAAGCCACTCGAGGCAGGCGACCGTCGGGCGCGCGTTCGCGCTGGCGACCTGCGTTCGGACCAACTCCAGCCGCGATCGCAGGGCCACGATCAGCGCCTGAGCCTCGACGGGTCGCTTGATCGCAGCCCCGATCCGTTCCACGTCCATGAGGATATCCTCAATGGTGAGAGGATTCAGCGACAGGAGCTGCGGTCTGTAAGGCAGGGCGCCGATGGCCCGGTGAAGTTGGCTGGGCGTCACTGCGCAGACATGGCAGAGATCCTGGGTGACGACCAGGTCCGGCTGTGCGCGGGCGAAGAGGCCCTCGTCGAGTTCGTACAACCGCCGGTCTGCCGTGACCGCTGCCTTGACCTGATGATCAATCTCGGCGCTGGAGGAGTGTTCGCCGTCAATCGTTGCGCGAACCATGACGGGTTTGTGCGTGATCGCCGGTGGGTAATCGCATTCATGGCTGATCCCGACCAGGTCATCAGCCAGCCCCAAGGCCGCGATCACTTCAGTGGCTCCCGGGAGCAAAGAGCAGATTTTCATCGCGCTCCAGTGTCTGGATCTTACGTGCGAGGTCACATCCCCCACAGGCGGCGTTCAAGTTCCGACAAAGAGACGTCCGCCAAAGACGTAGTGGCGGCATCAGCCTCGTGCAGGTCTTGAATCGCATGGGTGTTGGCCACTGCCAGGACCTTCATGCCGGCGGCGTGGGCGGCCTGAATGCCGGGGACTGAATCCTCAATCGCAAGGCATTCGTCGGCCGACAGTTGGCGCTGCGCTGATAGGACCGTGCGATTGAGCGAAGCCAGAGCATGGAGAAACCCTTCCGGATCCGGCTTTCCGTGGGCCACATCTTCAGAACTGGTGATGTGTTCGAACTCCTTCCGGATGCCGGCTTGGTCGAGGATGAATTCGATCTCATGGCGAAGAGCGCCGGAGGCGATCGCCAGACGGTACCGAGTTGCGGCTTCGCGGATAAACTCCCGCACGCCAGGAAAAATCACCAAGTGCTGCTTGATGTCATCCAAGTACACCCGCGCCTTTCGGCCGACGAGGTCATCAATGGTGGCTTTCGGAGCAGGTCGGCCGTGCGCGGCGAGGACCGCGGCGAAGCAGCCCTTATCGTCATATCCTAAGTAGGTTGAGTAATACTCTTCTTTGCTTAGAAAGATCCCGAGCTCACCCAGGATACGCTGAAACATGGCAAAGTGCACCGGCTCATTGTCCGCCACCACGCCGTCGAAATCGAAGATCACGGCACGCAACATAGTTCTAGACTCATGTCCAAAGTCTACAAGTCAAAAGTCGAGGACGTTCGACCTTAGACGTTCGGACATTTCGAAATATATGGAGGAGACCCTTACAATTTCGGTCTGAGATGCTTCTCGGCAATCCAGCCCGTGGTCCCTTCCTCAGTGCGGACCGAATAAACCCAGACGTTGTTCTGGAGTTCTCCGTCCAACACCGTCACGGCGGTGCCTGCGCGCACGGAAGGACCAGGCCTGGTTCCTGCGGAGTCGAGGCTGAGGGACAGCGATCCACCTGGTGGAACTGGATCGGGGACCACAGAGACTCGCTGGCCCTGACTGAAGAGAGGGGTAGGTGGAAGCAGAGAAGCGGCTGAACCTGGACTGGTGGTCTGGGGTGATGGAGGCACAGGGGCTGGGGTCCCAGGCGGTGCCGGTTGTGGACGTGACGCAGGCTTTGCCGGTGGCATGGTCGCCATGGGCGGACTTTCGCCCATCCACTGCCCAATCAGATCCAGCAGGGCGTCAGGCTCCATCGCAAGATAGGCGCCGCCGCCAAGAATGACCAGGAGCAGGACCCACAGGAGTGGACTGCTCGGGCCTTTCCTTGATTTCCGGGGATAATATCCGCGAGATGGCTTCTCATCCGGATCCTCCAGCTCGTCATCGAAATCCAGATCTGGCTCTGGTTTGCGTGCGAACAGAAGGTTCCAAGTCTGGAGAGGGCCCACCGCTTCTGGAAAGCCGGAGAACGCGACCATTGACCACCTTCCTTGTCATTGACGCAGCAACGCGGATCGGACTCTGTCTGTAGGTACCATTATCTGTAGTCTCTGTCAAACCCGTCGGCAACCAGCCGAGGGGTTTCCGTCAGGTGATGACGAATCCCGCATAGCCGACCACGCGGTCGAAGTCGCCGCTGATTTCACCGGACGTGGCGTACCGGACCAGAGACGAATCGGTTGCTCCCAGAACGCGGACAGCATGGAGCACGGTCACGGTCGGTCCTAAGCCGCACATAGAGATCTGGTGCGCTCGCACGGTTGCCTGAAGCTCCTCCGGGTCCAGCCGTTGAATCGCCTCGAGCGCGAAGCGGTCCTTCTCTCTGGTCACCGAGTCTGGCTCGTAATGGCTCATGTCCGTGCTGGCGATCAGCAGCGGCCGGGCCGATCGGCTGTGTTTGGCTGCGTGGACCTGAATGATCTCGGCCAGGCAGAGGCCAAGATCACGACAGACCTCCTCGCGCGTGGTGCCGAGCACGATCGGCACGATGCGGACGTCTGCCCGCGCCTGTCGCAAGAAAGGCAATTGGACCTCGAGGCAATGCTCGGATCGGTGAGCAGAGGTGTCAGCCTCCGCCTGAGGGTAGCGTGTGAGGAGCTCTGCGGCGAGCGCGCTATCAATGGTGAGCTGGCCTCCCGGAATGAGCCAGGTGCCTTCTGGATAGACCGACACCGGCGGACCGAGGCCTGTGTGGTTGGGGCCGATCAGGATCACAATGTCGGGCAAGGAAACGCGGGAGTACACGGCGCCGGCCACATGGCCGGAATACATGAGTCCTGCGTGGGGGCTCACTATAGCGGTGGCGGCGTGCGGCACAGCAGAGGAATCGGAATATCGCGCCACGTCCGCCCTGAGACCCTCAGGCGAGACGCTATAGAACTGACCGGCGACGGCAGGCTGGCGGATCATAATCTGAAGGTTAAGGCTCAGGCTGAGGTTAAAGGTGGGTCCGGCTGTCCGGGCGTTGCCTCAACCTCAACCTTAACCTCAACCTGCCTAACAATACTGCACATTCGCGCAGGAAAGGACCTGCTTTTCCCGGCTCCCCGTTCGAAAGACCGTGATGCCTTTGCAACCAAGACGATAGGCGAGCAGAAAGGCTGAGGCCACGTCCGCCTTGGTGGCGGTAGCTGGAAGATTGATGGTCTTCGACACGCCGCTGTCGCTGTATTTCTGAAACACAGCCTGCATGCGAACGTGGTGATCCGGGGTGACGTCATGCGCCGTGACAAACAGACGGCGCAAGTCCAAAGGAATCTCGGAGAGGGCCTGAACGGATTCGTTGGCCGAGACACGATCAAGGAATCGTCGAGAATAGAGGCCGGCTGCGCGAACCTGTCGCAGGAACTCCGGGTGGAGTGTGACCAGCCGAACGCCGTCCATCACCGTCCGGACGAAACTGACCCCATAGAGCGGCTCGATGCCTGGCGAACAGTCCGCGATAATGCTGATAGTGCCAGTCGGGGCAATCGTCGTGACTGTGGCGTTGCGGAGTCGCTGCCCTTCTGACTCCAAGCGGCTACCCTTGAAGCTTGGAAACACCCCACGGTCTTTGGCCAGATCAGCAGAAGCCGCATGGGCCTGCTCCTGCAGGAATCGCATAAGCCGCTCTCCAGTCACCAGCGCCTCGTCCGTGTTATAGGGGATGTTCAGTTTTATTAGCAGGTCGGCGAATCCCATGACCCCCAACCCGATCTTGCGATTGCCCCTGGTGATGGCTTCGATCTCCGGCAGCGGGTAGCGGTTCATGTCAATCACATTGTCCAGGAAGTGCACGGCTGTTCGAATCGTCAGAGCCATGTGGTCATAATCAATGCGGGGTGCGCTCGCAGGCCCCGTGGTGAATCGGGCCATGTCGATGGAGCCTAGAGTGCAGGCCTCGTAAGGTAGCAGGGGTTGCTCACCACAGGGATTGGTCGCCTCGATGCGCCCGATCTGAGGAGTCGGTTGCTGTGCGTTGATGGTGTCCAGAAAGATCACCCCCGGCTCGCCGGTGTTCCAGGCCGCCTCCACGATCCGGTCGAAGACGACCGCGGCCCGAACACGATTGACGCTGCGGCCGGTGCGCGGGTTGACGAGCGCATAGTCCCGCCGCCGCTCCAAGGCGCTCATGAAAGCGTCGGTGATCCCCACCGAGAGGTTGAAGTTCGTCATTTCCTTGGGGTCCTGCTTCACGGCGATGAATTCGAAAATGTCCGGGTGATCCACGCGCAGGATGCCCATATTGGCTCCGCGGCGGGTTCCGCCTTGCTTGATGACGTCCGTGGCCGTGTTGTAGATGCGCATGAAGGAGACCGGGCCGGAGGCGATCCCGCTGGTGGAGGCGACGCGATCGTTTTTCGGGCGGAGGTGGCTGAAGGCAAACCCGGTCCCGCCGCCGGATTGATGGATGAGGGCCTGATGCTTGGCGGTGTCGAAGATGGACTCCAGCGAATCCTCCACCGGCAGCACGAAACAGGCGGAGAGTTGCTGCAGGTCGCGACCGGCGTTCATGAGAGTGGGTGAGTTAGGGAGAAACTCCAGACGGCTCATCATGCGGTAGAAAACGTCTGCGGCAGACGAGCACCCGGCCCCCCGTGTGCGACTTGCGCGGCCTGTCGCGCTGGAGATATACAGGTGCTCAGCTTCCGCGATATTGTCGGCCACTCGTCGAAACATCTGCGCCGGCGTTTCAACCGACTTCCCGGAAGCGTTCTTGGCGAGGTACCGGCGGCGAAGCACGGTCAAGGCATTGGCTGACAAGCGGATTGTCTGGGCGCGATTGGGCGACATGACTGATTCCTTCCAGGAACACTGACATTATATGGGAATTCCGGCGAGCGTACCATGCCTCTCCGTTGAGAGCCCGCGCGCACTTGCATACGCGTGACCGACTGAGGCAGAATTCCTCCGCAACACCTGCAAAACGTCCGATGAAGACCTACCGCGAAGAACTCTTCTTTGAGACCAAGACCAGACGAGCCTACCTGAACATCACGCCGCAGGTGGAAGCGGCCGTGCAGAAGAGCGGCGTGAAGGAGGGGCTTGTCCTGGTCAACGCCATGCATATCACGGCCAGTGTGTATATCAACGACGATGAACAGGGGTTGCTGAAGGACTATGATGCCTTTCTCGAACGGCTGGCCCCACACAGCAGCACCTACCAACACAACGAGACCGGCGAGGATAACGCCGATGCCCACATCAAGCGGCAGTTAGTGGGGCGTGAAGTGGTGGTGGCCATCACCAACGGCCGGTTAGACTTCGGACCGTGGGAGCAGATCTTCTACGGCGAGTTCGACGGCCGCCGTCGCAAGCGGGTGCTCATCAAAGTGATGGGTGAGTAAGCTGCGTAGGAAGGTTGAGGCTAAGGTTAAGGCTGAGCCGGGCAAGGTTCATTTTACAAGCTGAACCTCAACCTGAACCTCAGCCTTGTTTCAAAAGGCTTGCCTACGGACGAAAACTTTGGCAACATGGCATCACTCATCCAAGCACTACCCCGGAGGCTCTCATGTTTAATTGGGGTCGGCCAGATCCCCTGACGCGCGATCTGATCCATCTCATCAATGCTCGCCGTCATGACCATGGCGATGCTGATGCGGCGGTTGATACGCTGCAAGCCTTCCTTGAACAAGGTCGGGAGCAGGAGTTGCTCACCGTGCTGGCGGCGCTCGATGAGGAGATGGCCGAATGGCTGTTCGACCTGGTCGCAGAGGCCGCCTGCTCGGTGGTGATTGAAGGTGAGGCCGATGAGAAGCCGGCCTATGCGGTCATGGCGGCGCTCGAGCTGCCGCTCCAGGCCAACCTCAGCGAGCCGCTTAAGTTGAAGATCGATCCCCTGGCCACTGCCGATCTGCTGTACAAGCATCTCCATCTTCCCGCCGGCACTGCGGTGATGGTGGAGCCGCGGCTGCTCACCGACGCCACGCTGGAGTTCCTGACCCTGCAAGGGCTCAACGACCACCTCACGGCGCTTGCCGACTCGCAGCGCCCGCAACCCATCGCCGCACGGCTGTACCCGGCCGTCGAGTCCACCGCCTATCTCATCTTTGAGGTGATCGGGTCGCCAGAGCCAGGGTTGCCGGAGTCACTGGATGAGCAGGATCGCCGAGCGCTCTTGGAGGGGCTGGTGGCGCAGTGCGCGGAGCTGGCCCCGGCACCGCAGATGCTGGAGGCGCCTGTTTATGCCGCCTACGCGTTGTTCGATGCACAAAATGCCGTGAGGCTGCATCGACTGGCGGATGAAACGGCGGCGGTCTGGCGCGATCTCGATCCTATCGTGCGGGGCCGGACCATTGTGCATCTGCACACTCAGTGCGGCAACGGGGTCTATATGCCGGTCTGGACTGATCTGTTCGACCCTGAACTGCCGGAGGATCACGGCCCGGCCTGGACCTCGCCGGATGTCTGGGTCTTCACTGCCGACCTTCCGATTGAGTGGCCGGGAGAGATGCTGACCAATCGGCTGCTCGCCGAAGGGTGCACGAGGTTCGAGAATCATATCGTCGAGACGCCGGAGAACTGACGGCGCTTGACTTACGCCAGACTCTCCTCAGTCGTTACCGACCCCGGAATCCACCGCTCGGACTTCCAAAGGTCGAGCTCCCGAAAGCCGAGCTCGGTGCGAAGGGCGCCGCTGGCGCAACCTCTCCACGAGGCATGACCGGTGAATGAGGCGTGAAGGGAAGGATAGGAGCGGGAGTGATGCTTGATGGTGGAGTTGGCGACCCAAAGGTCGTGATCGTTCCGGACTGGCTACCGCCCTGCGGCGACGAGAACTGGTAGGTCTGAAAGCCTCCACCCAGGTCCATTATCGTGCCCATGTTGCCATGGGAGTCGGAGTAGGTGCGGAACCCATTCCCCAGGTCCACGATCGTGCCGCTCGTCCCGTCGCTGCCCTGAAAGACGCTGATCTGCGCCCAACTGTTTACTGCCATCAGCAGACCACCAAAAATAATCCCCAGCATGAGCTGCAGCATGGCACCCTCCTGTGTTCGAGAAGAGAACCACCCTTAGGCCTAACTCTTGAGGTCATCATACCAGATTCGTCACCTCCTCTGCTGGCCCATTGAGGTCCTGGTGACGCGGCCGGTGCGACCTGGGCCCTACCGACTGCGGGGCTCTCGATGCGAGGTGCGTCGGGACTGGCCTGTCCACGATCCGGCCGGGCGGGGTACGGGGTTCGCGGGGTGGGCGGGAGCGGCGCTCCCGGCGGCGCGAGGCACCGGCCGGCCCAGGAGCTTCTCGATGGCCCGAATCTGGTAATGGTCCTCCGACGTCACGAAGCTGGTGGCGCGGCCGACCGCCTTCATACGACCCGTCCGACCGATCCGGTGGACGTAGTCCTCCGGTGAGTTGGGCAGATCGTAGTTGATCACGTGGCCGATATTCGCCACGTCAATCCCGCGGGCCGCGATGTCTGTTGCCACGAGGACCCGGAACGTCCCGCGCCGGAACCCTTCCAGGGCCGTGCGTCGCTGGGACAGCCGGCGATCCCCGTGCAGGACCGCCACCCGGTGGCCGACCTTTTCAAGGGCGCGTCCCAACCGATCCGCTCGGTGCTTGGTCCTCGTAAAGACCAGGACGCTCTCGTCGGGCTCCTGGATGAGGGTCAGCAGGAGCGGCGTCTTCGCTTCTTGGGTCGTGTGATGAACCGTTTGCGTCACGCCGGGGGCTGGGGTGGCTGGACGGTCCACTCTCACCCGCACGGGATCCTTCAGACCCGCGCGCGCCAGGGCGTTCAGGTCGTCCGGGAGCGTCGCCGAGAACAGCAGCGTTTGCCGCTCGTCCGACAGCGCCTCGAGGATCTGGTTGAGCTGCGGCGCGAAGCCCATGTCGAGCATCCGATCCGCTTCATCCAGCACCACGATCGTGAAATCCGCCATGCCGACGGTTCCGTTCCACATGTGGTCCAGCAACCGGCCGGGGGTGGCCACGATGATCGTCGGCCGCTGGCGCAGGCCGCGCACCTGGCCCTGCATGTCTTCGCCGCCCACTATCGTCGTGGCGGAGACTCCACGGGCGCGGCCAAGCTGCGCCACCGTGCGCTGAATCTGAAAGGCCAGCTCCCGGGTCGGCGCCAGGATCAACCCGCGGGGCGGTCCCGCAGGCACACCGGCGAGCCGCTCGATCATCGGAATGACGAAGGCGGCCGTCTTGCCGGTACCGGTCTGCGCGCACCCGAGCACGTCACGACCTTGCAGGCCGGCCGGAATTGCATGCGCCTGAATCGGGGTGGGGTTGGTCAATCCCGCGCCGGCGAGGTCCCGTAACAGGGCCTCGGACAAGCCGAAGGCGCGGAAGGTTAAAGGTGTAGATAGAGGTGTAGACACAGAGAAACTCCTTTGCTGATAGCATCGCATGTAAACGGGGTCAGAAAACCGAGGGAGGCAGAACCAGGAAGGAGCCGCTCCGAACAGGATCTGAACGCGCTGCGATGACGGAGCCCGGAATCTAATTTGGCGTCACCGTCGCCGGGCCGTCTCGACAGTGATCTTCGACACCATACAGGACAATTCCCCTGCTGTCAACTGCCCAGGACCTTTTCCGTCTGCCGGCGTGCGTGATGATAGGCACGCAGCACTCCGCCCTGCCGGGGCGTGACCGCTCCTTACCAGGCCCGCCGAGGCCGGTTGATTTCTGAAAAGATTCGGCGTATGGGTCTGCTGGAAAGCGTCTCTGTCCTGAGCGTGAGAATCCAGTGGAAAAACGGAAGGTGACGCGCTATGAAGTCCAGCTCCCTGTGTCGTTCTCAGGAAACGATGTGGCAGGAGGAGGCTTGGTGACCAACCTCTCAACAGAAGGTTGCACCGTCGCGAGCGAAGAGCTGGTCTTACCCCATACGTTTCTGGCGCTGCGGCTCCAACTCTTGGAGCAGTACGAGCCACTAAAGGTCGAAGTAGCGGAGGTGCGTTGGGCGAGCGGACTGGGGTTCGGCCTGGAATTCATTCAACTCCGCGCAGAGGAGCAGGAACGGCTCCAGCGATTCATCAAGATGCTTAAAGCCAGTCAGAATAACTGAGGAAGGTCCAGAACCTACTGCGTGTCATCCGTGAGATCGTGAGACGTGATCCTCGTCATCGGTGAACTTTCGCCTCAAATTGAGGAGCAACGCTATGGGAGAGACAGCTGCATATTGTAGCGAGTGCTACAATAAACTCGGGAAGTCGGATTCGCAAATCCAAGCTGCAGAGAAGGCCGGAAAAACACCGATGACGAAAAATGCGGTCTGCAACAAGTGCGGCAAATCCACCGTCGTTATCTATTACGAATCCTGATCGGTTTGTGGTGAGAGATAAGCCGGGCCCTGAGCAAGTCCAATAGGTTGTCATGTGGGCACACGTAAGGGAGAAAGGATCGCGCAAGAAAGAAGATTTCTAGTGCACAGTCCTGGCGGCTTTTTTGAGCGGCTCGAGTAGTTTCTCCGGGACTTTCAGATTCCCGCGGCCCACGCCCACTTCGATATCCGGTTTCGTGAGCCCGTGGAAGTCGCTCCCACCGGTGACCAGCAGATCCAGGCGACGAGCGATCTCCAGAAATTGCGAGGTCTGCTGCGGCTTGTGGGTGCTGTAGTGGACCTCGATCCCGCCTAATCCTTCTGCTTTGAGTTTGTCGCAGAGCGCGAAGAGTCCCTCTGCGGATTCTTTGACCCAGGTGGGATGGGCAAGGACGGGAATGCCGCGCGCCGTCCTGATCCAGGCGATGGCCTCGGCCGGCTCCGGCAGGTCCCGAGGCACATAGGCCGCGGCTCCTTCGGCCAGGTAGCGATCGAAGGCTTCCTTCGCGGACCGTACGTAGCCTTTCGCCATCAGTACGCGGGCGATATGGGGACGGCCGATAGATCCGGTGCCAACCAAGGCCTTGACTTCTTCATAGGTCAGGTCCAGCCCCAGTTCGTTCAGCTTTTCGATGATGCGTGGGTTGCGCCGGTGCCGGCTGGCCCGGAGCTCCGCCAGCCGGCTGCTCAACTCAGAGTCTTGCCAATCCAGAAAGTACCCGAGCATGTGCAGCTCGCTCTCGCCGTAGCGGGAACTGATCTCAATGCCGGGAATCACTTCGATGCCCAGATGCGCGCCGGCCTCGATGGCTTCCGGAATGCCGTCCACGATGTCGTGATCGGTTATGGCCAGGGCGCTGACTCCGGCTTTTTGGGCTAAGCCCAGCACCTCTGTGGGAGGGAGACTGCCGTCCGAATAGGTGGTGTGGAGGTGGAGGTCAATCCGGCTCATGCTGCTGTTCTCGCCTGGCAGGCTTCTGTGCGACCAGCCGGGCCGTGAATGCGGGCCCGCCGTCCGGTCCTCCCTCGTGCTCTCCTTCGTCATAGTGCAGCACGCGCAGCCCTGAAGTCAGGCGCAAGAGCTCGTTATGTGCCAGGCAGAACTCCCAGCGTCGCGGGTGTTGGCGACGCAGGTGATTGTCGATCAAGAAGGTCTCGTAGATCAGGACGCCTCCCGGCTTGAGGGCATCCAGCAGGGCGGTGAAGAGCGGACGGTACAGATAAAAGAACACCAGGATCGTGTCGTACCGCGCCTTGGGAATGTCTGGGGGCAGATCCGGGTTCCCCTCGAGCTCGACTTGTCGCACCGTCAGGTTCGCGAGGTGCCGCTGCCGGGCGGTGACTTCCAGGAGGGCGAGTGCCTGCTTATCCCGATCAATGGCTTCGACCTGGTAGCCCTGAGTGGCGACGTACAGGGTGTTCCGACCGGGCCCAGCCGCGACATCAAGCACTTTCCCCTTGGGAAGGCGATGGAGCTGTTCGGTGAGAAACCGTGCTGGGGCCATATCCATGAGGTGGGGTGGGCGGAGCCGGTCCAGTCGCACGCCGACCGAGCCATGCACGTGTTTCAGGGGTGGGGCGATTTTCCTGATCCAAAGCCGCACCCGGGATACCGGAAATTCCGCGAACACCATATTGGTGAGGCGATCCGCTAGGGTTTC
>JAHWYE010000164.1 GCA_020028195.1 Nitrospirota bacterium | reverse complement strand
CAGGGACCGCCACTTTGACATGGGGAACCTCTCCCAGTGGCAACGTGGCCGGATACATGGTCTATGTTGGCACATCCTCAGGCGTGTATGGCCCCAGCTTCAATGCGGGGAATGTAACGAGTTATCAGGTCATTAATCTCACAGGAGGCCAGACGTACTTTTTTGCCGTTACCGCCTATAACACATCTGGAATTGAAAGCGGCTTTTCCAATGAGGCCACCAAGAGCATCTTCTGACGGATCACAGGGTCAGTTAAGCAAACCGACCGTAACTCTCGTCAAGAACCGCTTCTTCCTCCGGTCGCAAGTCGGTCGCTCGGCGCACTAGTCCTCAGCCCATTCCACGTCCCGGGGCATGGGCATCATTGGGATAAGAACCAGCACGACCAAGCCCATAACCAATCCCATCGGTTCGGCTAGTCTCCCAGATAGCGCAGCCCAGAGCACCTCATACAAGGCAAGGCCCAATCCAAGCATAATGAGACAGTGTCGGCGCGTTTTCGTGGGATAGGTTCCGACATCAGGGGCCACGCGCGGGGTCACCATGATTGCGTGGAGGATCGCGAGGTCTATATTTTGCAACACCCCGCGCACCAGATTATGCGCTGGGAATAGCGGGTACTCACTCCGCTTGAACAGAAGACTCGCCACCGAATCATAGGCCGACAGCGCAAGACAACATGGAACGGCGACCAGAGCACAACAGACAGCCAGTGCGGCATGGTGGTGAGAGCCCTGCTCAGATTGGACTAGTGCCACCGCGCGCCTGTTGTCGCCTTAGCGGGCGATCTGTCAGGGAAGCGACGCGATGATCTTCCTGTACTCATCTTCTGGATAGGCTCTCAAAGTTGTTGTCCGGACATTTCCTGCGCTTCCTATCCTGAGGAGAAACTTGGCCAGCACTTCATCGTTTGGTGCCTCAAGAATCAACGCCGCGTCGTAGCTTCCCTGAGTCATGTAGAACGTTTTGAGCTCGGCGCCCAATTCTTTGAGCGATTTCTTGGCCGCGTCCAGGCGCTTGGGTGAGTCTTTCACGGTCTTAATCCCCTGATCAGTCCAGTTAAGGAGTGAAATGTACGTCGGCATCGGGCACCTCCTTTATTTCCAGCCAACCGGGTCGTAGCCGCGCTCCTTCAAGCAACGGTTGACAAAACCCATGTAGGCTTCGCTTGGTTTTGGACGCCTGAACAACCCACGGAGCAGTCCCATTGTCGCCCCACCGGCCGCGCCAATGGCCGATCCTTTCCCGGCTGCCCCCACCACTGCCCCGCCGACGGCACCGCCGGCAGCGCCAACGCCAGCGCCAGCCACCGTGTTGCCGGCCACTTGAGCACCTTTGCCTTTTTCAGGGGTAGCGCCAGCGGCCTCAGCCATCTCCTGGCACTCGGCGGTGTCGCGCTCCGCTGCCTCTTTCCCAACAGTTTCATAATGAGCATTGGGATAGAGAATCGGTTTAGGGCCGGAGCAGGCCGTCACACCTAAAATGGAGAGAAAGACAAGGGTTGTTTTCAGTTGTCCTCTGCGCTTGAGCGCCTGCATCAGGGCTGGATCGCTCAGTCCTACCTCGCTCAGCGCATCCATAATGTGCAGACCTCTGGTCGCACCAATCTCCTTGGCTCTTGCATACTGACGCCGGTTGAAGCGGGCCACCGACGGCTGACCGTTCACAATCTGGCAGGCCAAGACCTCGCCATCCACCTCAAGCGTCCCGCCCTGTTCGATCAACGTCCTGGCCTGAGCCGCTGTGATCCCGTGGAGGGAAGCGAACTCATCGAGTCCGCTCGTCTCGACCAACCTGCCATCCGGCATGATGCACAGGCGTTTAAAATGGGGAGACCAATCCTTCCGGAAGTCGATGTATTTGATGTCGCCATGTCGCACAATCGCGCGATCCAACTTTGCATAATCCAGTCCTAGGTTTTTCTCTGGAAGTCGCGCCCGAAGTTCCGGCGCCAGGGTGCGGTAGAAGACACGCGCCGCAGCTTCCTCCAGGCTCAGCCCATAGGAACGAGCCAATTGCTCAGCCTCGGCATACTGGACCATGTCCAGCACCCAGGTCTGTTTCGGTTCTTGACCGGCAGGATCGATCTTGCAAGCGAAGAGCCCTCGCGTGACCAGCGGTCCGTCTTGTGGATAACTATAGTGCCCCCCTTCGTACAACAGCCGCGTCATGACCTCGAGCGGAATCCCGTAGCTCTCGGACAGCACACGGGCATGAGCCTTGACATCTTCCACCTCGGTCATCGCGCAGACCGTCACGTTCCCCGGCGCGTCAGATTCGGTATAGTCCTCGATGATGTTGTAGAGCGTTGGCAGCTTGGCCGGGGGCGAGGCTCGCTTCTTGATCCTAAACATCCAACCTGTTCCTCATCGGGTCATTCATATCCGGCTCGTCCGGCACTCAATGATCAAGGGCATAAGGTGGCAAGGTGGTCAATCGAGGGTCCTCCACATGGCTTCCGGTCGTAAAATGATAGAGCGACTGAAACATGGCGTCGTTGAATCCAAAGACCTGATGGACCGGGTCATCAAAAAAGCAGCCGATTCCCGTTGCCCGGACTCCAGCCGCCTCCGCCTCCAGATAGAGCACCTGGCCGATCACTCCTGCCTCCCAGAAGAGCCTGCGGTAGAACCAGGGGCCGTACCGTTGCAGGCTTGATTCGAATTCCGCGATCATCCCCAAGGAAAACGCACCGTCCCCGGCAATATCCTGATGACAACTGACCTGGGCAGCCAATTGCCGCGCATCGCCCTCTTCGAGGAGAAACAGGGGCAAGTCCTCTGGACAGCCAGGCGGTGAGGTCCAAGCAAACTGTTGGTGCGTCGCCCGTTTGAGGAGATCCACCTTCGCAGGATCACGAGCCAGCATATAAAGACCTGGAGCAAGGCCGTCCACCCGGTGGACGAACAGGGCCAGATGAATCGCCGGTGCCCAGGGCAGGACGTCCCAGGGCATAGGACGCTGGCACAGGTCACGCTCAACCCGTGGCATGACGCGAGCCAGCATCGCAAAGAAGGTGCCCACCCTGATCGAGGTTTTGCCATCGAACGCGAGCGCGCTTCGTCGTTGCCGGGTCACCTGTCCGGCCCTTGGCTGCCCCGGATAGATGCTCGCCGCATAGGCGCTTGATTTGATCGGTGTCTTTACTGCGAGATTGCTGTGATGCAGTTCGACGACTCTCTGTTCAGTATTCGATTTCCACGATGCGGCTTCCACCTGGTCAATGATCTCCCATAGCACGGGATTGTCTCGACTCAGCCTGTTGGCCTTGCCGTGCCAAGTGTATCGCGTCACCTCACGGAGCGCGTCAGGGACCAGCGACAGAGGCAATGAGATTGTCGTCCCAGTGGCAAGACCTGAAGGCTGATCGGCAGACCAGACAATGGCGAGGCAATCAGGGTGCTCCCGTTCCGCACCTTCGAAATCCTGGGTACGATCCACCCCCAACAAAGCAGCGACCGCGTCATCGGCAAGGCCGTCCAACAGTAGCATGCGCCAGCCCAACGTCTCGGCCGCGATGCGAGCGCTGCCTATCGCGTGCCCCACGTCATGTTGACAGTAACGAAAGGCTCGCTCCCCGTACTTCCAGGTCTCCCGCCAGTTCACTGAAGTCAAGCCAACCAGAAAGGCGTTGAGCGGACACCCTCGCATGAACGAAGCAAAGCTCTCAGTTGGGAACTCTGCGCGCAGCTCAAGCGCATGTTCTTTGGGCGCATAATGGTAGAGACCGGGGAATTGTGCCAGGCCAGGCACCTTATTGATGATCAGATAGCCTTCGGTCGGATGCAGGTTGCCGCTCGACGGGTTGCTTCGGAGTGCCCAGCGGACCTCGCCGGCCTGCTTCCAGGCCGAGATGGCAAGTGAATATTCAAAAAAACGCGACAGGGTGCGAACGGTGACCGGAGCGCCCGCCATTGCTCGAGGGCGATACAAGTCTTCATAGGACGGCGAGAGCGGCGCGTCGTCCGGTTTTAGGAGCGGCAGGGGAATGAGCGGAGATCCCTCGTATCGTCGAAATGGATCCGGCTGATTCGCCCAGTCCATGTAGCCGAGCGAGCGCGCATAGCGGAACAAGTGATGCTTCGTCTCTTTGTGGTACTGCTTGACCACTTCCAGGGGATCGAGCGCTTCCGCAGCACCAGGAGGGTCTTCTTTCGTCCGATGGTTCACAAACAAGACGCTCCTTGGCTCATTGTCGACCTGCCTCCTTCAGTAGCACCCTGCTCCTCATGGACGCGTGCAGAGGTAGAAGGAAGGAACGCAGATAATGGCTCACGCCCGGCACTGGTTCTTTGAGGGAATGACGCAGATGAACTGGAGCGGCGTCCCAGGGTCCGCCACGAAGCAGTGTTTCTCGCGCGGAGCCACATACACCGAATCGCCTCGCTTGAACGGGGTTTCAGCTCCTTCGGTTCTGACCGTTCCAGTGCCCTCAAGGATGAACACCTCATGCTCCCATTCATGGGAATGGAACGGCGTACTCGCACCCGGGTGGACATCAAACACACGCAGGGAGAAGTTCGGGGCCCCATCCCGGTCCGTGATCATTCCCCGCATTTGCACCCCTTCAGGAACCCCGGAATAGGTGCCAGGTTTGATATCGGCATAGTGTTTGATGATCATGGCGCGCCAGCATACCACCCCTCACGTGCCGAGACAAGCAAGGTCCCCTGGATTTCTCCCTTCGCCCGCTCTATCCTGATTGTCATGGCCGACGACAGGCACAGGGGAAGAATTTTCTTGCACCGTGGCGATCTTGAACGGGCGAGGTTCTGGTACGAGCAGGCAGTGAAGGCTGACCGTGAGAAGGGGGACGCACAGATGCTTTCGGACTCGTTGGGGAATCTGG
>JAHWYE010000163.1 GCA_020028195.1 Nitrospirota bacterium | reverse complement strand
TCTCGTGATCACCGCGACGCAGATGCTGGACTCGATGACCCAACATCCGCATCCGACGAGAGCCGAGGCTTCGGACGTGGCCAATGCCGTCTTCGATGGCACGGACGCCGTGATGCTCTCGTCCGAAACGGCCATCGGACACTATCCCGTCGAAGCGGTCCGTGTCATGGATCGCATCATCCGGGCAGCAGAGGAAGCGACGGAGCCGGGGTTCGTGCGTCGAGCTGACGTCGGCCGCGATGAAGTCTCATTCACGGAAGCGATCTGTACCGCGGCCTCTTCAGCAGCCTCGGCCGTCGCGGCCAGCGCGATCGTGGCGTTCAGCGAGTTGGGGGCGACGACGCGGTTGCTGTCGAAGCAGCGACCTGCTGCTCCGATTATCGCCTTTACCCCCTTTGAACCCGTTCGGCAGCGGATGGCGCTCTATTGGGGCGTGATCCCCCACACGATGGTGCAGATCACCACGACGGATGAGCGCGTGCGCGAGGCGGAACGCCGCTTGAAGGCAGAGGGGCTGGCGAAAACCGGGCAGCGGATCGTGATCCTCTCGGGTACACGCATCGGTGAGCCCGGGGGGACCAACTTGATGAAGCTACATCTTGTCGAGTGACGTTGGATGAGGATGAGGAGGATGGAGCACTGGGTGCGACAGCCGGGACCTGACAGCCGGCACAGCCTCCACTGGCTTGCCATCGCGGTCTCCTTCGCTCTGCTGCTGACGTGGAGTGAGGGGCTGACACAGACGTATGGGCTCCTCCGCGACCCGGTCGAGGTGGTCAAGAAATACGTCTCGTTGGATCAGAGAGGCATTCGCCTGGAGTCCATATCCTGGGAGACGATCAAGCCCTACGTGAATTGGAAAGAAGAGCCGTCTTGGGGCCATGTAATGGTCACCGGGGGCTACAAGATTGTGGACGATATCAAACAGTGGGAAGTCATCAGCATGATGGAGGTGTTGATCCCGGTGGAGTACCAAGTGCTGGGGGCGGTGTATTGGGAAGCACCCGGATTCCTGCCTGAGAAGCAGATCGAGCGGGTCAAGTTTCGGGTGAAAGCGGTCGGCGGTCGCTGGCGGATCATCGAGCCGCTCTTGCCCCCTCATGTCGGCCAGAAGCGCATGATCAATTACGTGCGGCAGGCCATGTTGCAAGAACTCGAACCGTCCCGCCTCGCTATCCTGACAGCGCTCCGGGATGAATTACAGAAGGCCAAATGAAGGGCCGAATGAATTCGCGTCGGATTCCGGTCGAACTGATCATCTTTGACCTTGATGGCACGCTTATTGAATCCAAATGGGATATTGCGGAGGCGGTCAACCTCACGCTGGCCGACCTGGGCCTGGCCCTGCGCTCCCAGGAGGAAGTCTTCAGTTTTGTCGGTGATGGCATCAAGCGGCTGCTCCGTCTCGCAGTGGGCGAAGAGAACCAATCACGCTATGAGGACGCGTTACGAATCTTCCGGGCCCATTACCTTGCCCACTGTCTGGACCGGACGAAGTTCTATCCAGGCGTTGAAAAAGTCCTCACCCATTTTGCCGACAGACATAAGGCCGTTGCCACAAACAAGTCGTTGGAGTACACGACGAAAATCCTCAATGGGCTGGGCGCTCATCACTTCGCTTATGTGGTCGGAGGGGACGACGGGTACGGTCTGAAGCCGGAGCCGGGCATGTTGCTCAAGATCATGGAGGCGTTGAACGTCGCGAAGGATCGGACCGTCCTGATCGGCGACAGCACCAATGACATCACGGGGGGCCACAACGCCGGCATCAGGGTTTGCGCGGTCGGGTACGGTATGGGCAACCGCGAGAAGATGGCGGCGTGCCAACCGGACTGGTTCATCGAGAGACCGGAAGAACTGATGGAGTTGTTCATATGACCAAGGATGCGTCGCTCGTATCTCGTGAAACGTCTCTCGTCCTTCCCGCGCTTCGCGCTGCACGCTTCACGCTTTTGCTCCTCGGCCTGAGCCTCAGCCTAACCCTTAGCCTGGCACCGGCGGGTGCTGCTGAGGCGCCCGCTGCGCCGGCACGCAGCAATGGACTGGCTACGCGCGTGATCGAGCACAGGCTGGCCAACGGCCTGACGGTGCTCATGGTCGAACACCACCAGACTCCAACTGTGTCCATTAATCTCACGTTTCGGGTCGGAGGTCTTGATGAGCAGACCGGCAGCACCGGCATCGCGCATCTTTACGAGCACATGGCCTTCAAGGGGACGAGGACCATCGGGACCAGGGACTACGAGCGGGAGCGGCCGTTGTTGGAGGAATTGGATCGGCTCAACTCGGCAATACAGGCGCTTGAGCGCAAGGAGCGGGATGGCGTGGAGCCGGTCAGCCAGCTACGGACGGACTCCACCGAAGTCCAGAATCTTCATCAAGCGTTCAAAAATGCACAGGAGCGCGCCGGCGAGTGGGTGGTCGGCAATGAGATGGCCCTGCTCTATCAGCGCCATGGAGCCGTTGGTCTGAACGCCTCGACTGGCAAGGATATCACCCGGTACATGGTCAGCCTTCCGGTCAACCGGCTGCCTCTGTGGGCGGCGGTGGAAGCCGACCGGATGGCGAACCCGGTGCTGCGCGAGTTCTACAAAGAACGAGCCGTGGTCATGGAAGAGCGGCGTCTTCGGACGGATGACAGCCCGAACGGCCTCTTGTACGAAGCCTTTGCGGCGACGGCCTTCCAGGCTCACCCCTATGGGTTCCCCACGATCGGCTGGGCGTCCGACATCCAAGCCCTGACGCCGGCGGCCACCCAACAGTTCTTCAGAACGCACTACGGGCCGGCCAATGCCGTGATCGCCATCGTGGGGGATATCAACCCGCCTGAGGTGATCGCCTTGATCGAGCGGCAATTCGGCACCATCCCCCGGACCCCGCCGCCACCTTCGGTCGTGACCGTCGAACCGCCGCAGCGAGGGGAGCGCCGGGTGGAAGTGGAGTTCGATGCCGAACCGATTCTGTTGATTGGCTACCATAAGCCGGCGCTCAACCACCCGGATGACTTTGTGTTCGACGTGCTGGATTCCGTCTTGTCCGAAGGGGTCACGTCGCGCCTGCACCACCGATTGGTACGGGAGAAGAAGCTTGCGGCCTCCATCATCACGGACTCGGGATTCCCAGGCATTCGTGCCACCAACCTCTTCATCATCAGCGCCACACCCCTGGCGCCCCATACGACGGCGGAGCTCGAAGAGGCGATTTATGCAGAGCTGGATCAGCTTAAGACCGAGCCCGTGTCGCAGAAGGAGCTGGAGAAAGTGCTGCACAATCTGGACGCCTCTCTGGTGCGGTCCCTTCGCTCAAACAGCGGGTTGGCCTCGCAACTCGCCTACTTTCAGACGGTCGCAGGCGACTGGCGCTACGTGCTGAAGGCGCGCGATCGGATCGCCGCTGTGACCACAGCCGATATCCAGCGAGTTGCGGCTCAGTATTTGATCAAGTCCAATCGAACCGTGGCGACGCTGGTGAAGCCACCCGGAGCGAGCAAGCCTGCGTCGCCCCTCGTAAAACCGGTGTCACAATGAGCGGCCGAGCGCTTTCTGCCATGAGCCAGCGCGCCGTCAGCCTCCTGTCGATTCTGTTGCTGGTTTCCTTGAGCGAGGCCGCCTCCCTCTCGACCGTGGCCCAGCCCTCGTCGATCACTCAGACCGACCCGCGGCAGATGCGATTCGAGCCGGTCCAGTTCACCCCGCCCGAGCCTGAGCGCGTCGTCCTCGAGAACGGCATGGTGGTGTACCTGCTCGAGGACCATGAGCTGCCCCTGATCACGATCACCGCGATGATCCGAACCGGAGAGTGGCTGGATCCCCCCGACAAGATTGGGTTAGCTATGCTGGTGGGCGCCACGATGCGGACTGGCGGGACCAAGCGCATGTCCGCCATTGATGTGGATGAGGAGCTGGAACAATTGGCCGCCTCGATTTCGGTCGGGATCGGCGTGGAGTCCGGCTCCGCTATGTTGGACGTGCTCAAAAAGGACCTGGGTCGTGGGCTGCGGATCTTCGCCGATATCCTCATGACGCCAGCCTTCGATTCGGCGAGGGTTGAGCTGGCCAAGCTTCAAGCCATCGAGGGCATTCGTCGTCGCCAAGATCAGCCGCAGTCCATCGCCGGACGCGAGTTCGTGAAGCTGCTCTATGGGCCGACCCATCCGTTTGCGCGGGAGACCTCGATCGAATCGGTCTCGCGGATCACGCGAGCGGATCTCGTGGCCTTCCACGCGCAGACTGTCCATCCCAACGGCATCATCCTCGGCGTGACGGGGGATTTTGAGAAAGCTTCGATGCTGGCCCTGCTGCGGGAGAGCTTTGGGGGATGGGCCAAGGGAGCGGTGCCGCTGATCGTCCTGCCGCCTGTCGCGTCGGACGAATCGTCAGGCGGGAAGAACGTGGTGCGCTTCATCGGCAAGGGGATTTCGCAGACCCACCTCCGGGTAGGGCACCTCTCAGTGAAGGAAGACGATCCGGACTACCCGGCGTTGTCAATCCTCAACGACATTCTGGGTGGAAGCTCATTCCGCAGCCGGCTCTTCCAGGACATCCGCACGCAGCGGGGGCTGGCCTACTCGGTGCGCAGCTCGCTTCGCGCGGGGACACGCGAACGGGGCTCCTGGTCCATGCGCGCCGAGACGAAGGTGGATTCGACGCAAGAGACGATCAACCGCCTCATGGCCAACCTGGAACGACTCCGGGAACAGCCGGTGACGGATGCCGAGCTGGATGAAGCCAAGGAAGCCTTCGTCAATTCGTTCGTGTTCTCCTTCGCGAGTCCCGCCAGCATCGTGAGCCGCCTCATCGGGTTGGAGTACGATGGGTTGCCCAAGGATTTTCTCCAACAGCTCCGGGACAA
>JAHWYE010000162.1 GCA_020028195.1 Nitrospirota bacterium | reverse complement strand
GTTGAGATCCTCCACCTTGGTATAGAGATTTCGGACAAATTGGCCGTGTCGACAATGACAGAAGTCGTTTACCGTTGAGTCCGTTTTTGGCTCAAAGATCAGCGTTTTATCGTCATTGATATAGACAAACCAGCGATGGAACGGCCAACCCCGCTCTGGACGGGGGTAGTTATACCCCTGTTCATAGAATGGGCTGGGCGTTTCAATGTACCCGGCGCGTCCCACACGCATAAGCTCATGACAAGCCGCTGCGGGATCGCACGTATGCTCTAGGACGTGAGCGGCATAGATATAATCAAAGGTCTTGTCATGAAATGGAAGCGCTTCGATATTGCCGAGCATTAACGGACGACCCAATGTTTTGATCGGCTTTCCGCGCTCGCTATCATCCTCAGGAAGAAGATCCAACAAATGAGTCGAATCCTCGTGAGGACGATGCCCTGAGCCGACATCAAGAATTCGCTTGTGAGTGGAAGTGCCTCGCCACCGTCGAATATAGTACTTTGCGTAAATGCGCAGGTCACTCAGTCTCACGATCACCTCCGAACCACAAAGAGATTCTCATGGAATGTCTAACCACTACTGATGAGCGCCGTACGAAATCTTTCTCGATACAACTCAAGAATTCGTTCGGAGCCGACCAGGCCCCACCGCCACGCCACCAGTCTGGATACCTGCGTCTGTATCTTCTCAATCAACTTCTTGACCTGAGTATCCAGTCCCTGCGGAGGAAGAGGGCCAGGACCAGGAATATCTTCGGGCTGATGCCAGAACGTTCTCAGTTCCTCCCGTGTCCATTTCTCATCGAGAGATAGTCTCGGATGTCGACAAGCAAAGGGCTCAGGTTTCCCCTTCATCGTTGCCCGCATATAGTGATGGACATAGGCAGCACCCACGATTTTTCCTCTTCTGACATCGCCAACCTCAGCTTCGCGTTTTCGAAGGTGTAAATAAAAGTCCCAGTCAGAGGCTTGAATTCGCTCATCGAGCAACCCCAATTTCTCGAACACACTGCGTTTGACGATCAAACAGGGACCATACACCCCGTCTAACCGCGTAGAACGAAAGGCAGTGCGAACTTCCTCACAAAATTGCTCCCAGTCTCCGTACATCCAGCGAATCATGGCCCGGAGGACCTCTGACGGCCTGTGAGACGAAAGACGGCCCCGCCCGATCGTATTCCAACGTTTATGCATCCACGCGGTGAGCGTCGGGGTTGGCATTTTCTCCATGCCAAGGGGAGACACCACATCCCACTTCTCTTCCTCCATAACCTCTACCAGTGCCCCGTTCCAGTTTGGCCCCACGTACAGATCGTTATTAATGAGGCAAAGATGGTCACCTTTGGCCTGACGTATTCCCAGATTCATCGACTCCGGGTAACATAAGTTCACAGGATTTCGAATGACCTGACAGCCTCTTGCTTCAAAGAAGTCTGCTGATCCATCGGTCGAGTGGTTGTCGATGACAATGATCTCGAACGGGCCGGTGGTGTACCGCCGGATTCCTTCCAAGAACAACTGGTTGTGGCCAAACTGATTGTGAACCGGAACGATAATGCTTAGCATCGAATGAATTCCCTCCACTACTTGGCCTTTGGCGTCCCGCTGCTCACCTGCTTAGCCGTCTCACTGACAATCGTCTCACCCTGGTCGGGCAAAACGCTCATCGCCTTAGAGAGACCGCTGCCAGAAGACTCCGGTCCAGTCGATCGGCTCTATTTTGTCGGTGATGTTGTGCTCGGAGCGGAAATCCTCGACTGCCGCCTTGCACGCGGATACAGCTCCGTAGTCATCAATGATCACATACCCGCCGATTGAGAGTTTGGGATACAGATGCCTGAGCGCGTCTATCGTGGATTCGTAGAGATCACCGTCTAATCGAAGCAGCGCAAAGCGATCGGCCGCGATGCGGGGGAGCGTGTCTCGGAACCATCCGACGAGAAACCGAACCTGGCCATCCAGTAGATTATACTTCGCAAAATTCGCCTTGACCTCCTCGAGCGGGATCGCGAGCTGCACGACGGTCCATAGGCGATCGCCCTTGTCCGCCGGATAGCGGTCCGGATCGGGTGGCGGAAGCCCCTGAAACGAATCGGCCACCCACACCGTCCTGGTGGTGTCACCATACACTCTCAGCATCGCTCGCATGAAGATGGATGCTCCCCCTCGCCAGACGCCGGTTTCGATGAAATCCCCGGGCACCTTGCGCTGGAGCAGGTCCGTGATGCAGAACTGCAAATTGTCTAGCCGCCTGAGCCCGATCATGGTTTCCGCCTCCAGCGGCCAATCACGCCCCTCCGCCCGCTCGTGGGGGTTAAATGATTTCGCCCGAACAAGCTCTAACCTCCGTAGACGCAAAAGGAGACGGACAGGAGCCTCCAGCGCCCGCTTCAGGCTCCCTCGCCGGGGCTCATATTCCTCATACCTTTCCGAAAACCCATAGCGGGTCAGGCATTTCTTCAGCAGATCAAGATAGAGTTCCTCAAGCGACAGACTATTGCTCATAACAGTTTTCCTTCGAGTAAATGAGGTGCTGAGCCGCTAGGGGAAGGCGCAGTCAGGAGACACACACCACTCGTGCTGGCTCTCTGCGCAGCGAGCCATTCTAGCTCAAGCCTTTTCCAACGCTGGTGCGCGGGTACCTGCTTCTCGTCGCCCAAGCTCGGACTCCGCCTTCACTGCGTACACGGTGATGTCGGTCCCATAACCCAGATGTCCCGCGATCAGGCAGAGCGGGCGTGCAATCAGTTTATCGATGAGCCCCTTGCCCGGAAGCTCCACGCTCAACTTGTGCTTCCAGGCCCGTTCCAGGCTAGCCATGAAGAACAGGGAGCCGACACCTGTTCGGGTCCGAACGACGCGGAATCCAACCTGCTGCAGCAGTCTGGACAGCGAGTTCCGTTCGAAGTGGTATAAATGGCGAGGGGGATCCCAAGGGAACCACCACCGGCCGAACAGGTTAGCCTCAAGACTGGCGGCATTCGGCACAGCGATGACCACCATGCCATCCGGCTTGAGCAGCCGCCGCACTGTGGCTAACGCCTCGACAGGACTGAAGAAATGTTCCAACGAATGACTCAAGAACGCGAGATCGAATGACTCCTTTTCAAGAGGCGCAGTTTCCAGCGTGCCAACGAGAATGCGATCCCCGACCCGTTCTCGCGCTTGCGTCGCCGCCTTCTCGCTCATCTCAATCCCGTACACATCCCACCCCTGCGCCTGAAGAGTGACCAGATTCCCACCAGTGCCACAGCCGACATCCAGCAGACGGCCCTGCCCCGCCCATGGCATGGTATGACGACCAAAAAAAAGGCGGCGACTCTTTTCTGGCCACAGAAGGGCCTTTCGAATGGAACGCCAGACACCACGACGTGTTGGCGATGGGTAGCCGTAATAATCCTCCCCGACCCACCGCTTGATCAGCGCAGAAAATTCCTTCGCCTTTCGTTCAAGACTAGTCCTCTGCTTGGGGGGTGCGGCGGCGGAGTGATAATAGTGATCGGGGTAATACCGTCCGATTTCCTCCTGACTCGGACGAGGATTGAGATAGAGCAACCCACATGTCCCACAACGCACGACGGAAAATTCCTCGTCGGTAAGGCCCAGAAGCAGATCGCGTTGGCGCAACAGGACTTGGGCGTTTTGAGACTGACAGAGATCGCACGCGATGGTTTGCATCGTCCCTCTGTAGTCTGTCGATCACACCTTCACTGTGAGCAAATGTCTCACCGCAGCGAACACCTCGTCTACCGAAATCTGTCTCATGCAGTTGTCTTCGCCACGCTCGCACGTCGGATGAAAACAGCGACGGCAGTCAAGTCCCTTGTAGAGAACCTCGACGTTTCTTCCACGTGGCCCCCAGACGGAAGGATCCGAGGGGCCAAAGAGCCCGACCACCGGTGTTCCCAACGCAGCCGCCATATGCATGGGACCGTTGTCGTTGCCGACGAATAGGGCACATCGCTTGAGCACCGCTGCGAACTGCAAGAGTGTCGTGTGTCCTGCCAGCAGCGCAGGAGCAGAACGGGCCCGCGCACGAATCGCGTGCGCCACCTCCCGATCATTGGCATCTCCACCTACTAGCACGCGGCAGCCGTACGCATCGGTCAAGCGGTCAGCCAAGGTCGCAAATCGTTCGGCCGGCCAGGCCTTAAACCAGTACCGAGCTCCAGGATGCAACATGACCAAGGGACGGGAAGAGTCAGCCCCCAGTCCTGCCTCCCCAAGTAATCGGGCCGCATCCCCCTCGTCTTGATGAGACGTGTGGAGCACAAGCGGGCTGACCTTCGGCTCGATACCCAACATCCGGACCGCTTCGAGGTCACGTTCCATGCGATGGATCACATCTGACCTGGTTTGGGCGACGGACGTATACAGAAGCCCCCGCCAGCGGCGTTCTTCGTTGAATCCGATCCGAACTGGCGCGCCGCTCAGCCGGCTCAGCATGGCCGACCGGTCGCCATCGGTGAGATCAATGACGCAGTCGAACCGTCTGCGCCGAACCTCGTGCAGAAAGCGGATCTGCTGGACCAGTCCCCCTCGATCCACTACCAGCACCTCATCAAGATCTGGGTTCCATTTCAAGACATCTTCCGTTCCCTCATTGACTGCCATCGTGAGGCGCGCATGGGGGAACCGGTCCCGCAACGTACGCAGCACCGGCGTCGCCAACAGCACATCCCCGATGTACCGCAGTTTGATGACGAGGATGTTCTTCATGGAAGTTCGGTTCGTTGGATCCGTTTTGTCATTTGCGTCCGTTCACGGACACAACCGTCCTAACGGACATCACTGACTTAACGCGGTTCTCCACAGAGCTCACGGTACAGCGCCAGCGTCCGACGTGCGGCCCGTTCCCACGTAAACT
>JAHWYE010000161.1 GCA_020028195.1 Nitrospirota bacterium | reverse complement strand
TGAAGAGGGCACGCTAGTCCTGAAAGCGGAACCGCTGGCAGGGACGATGACTATCCCAATGGATGCCGTGGTGTCGGTCAATCCGCTTGTTCAACCGCCGGTGGTCTTTCTCGGCGCCGTGACGGCCGGCCTCTCGGCGGCCAACGGCAACACCAACTTTCAGAACGCCAGCTTCCTGTTGGACTTGACCGGGCGCAGTGAGAAGTTGCGGCTCTTGCTGAACGGTCGGTATGTCTATAACGAGAATAACAACGTGCTCGCGGCCCGCAACGCGCGCGGCACCATCAAGCTCGACTTTTTCTTCACCAAACGGTTCTATGCCTTTACCAGCGCCTATTTTGAGCAAGACACGTTCCAAGACCTGAAACTCAGAACGGCACTTGCGGCCGGGCCTGGCTACCAATTCATCGATAAAGGCGATTTCTCCGGCCCCTACTTCAAGGACATGACCCTTTCGGCCGAATTTGGTCTTGGCTATTTCAATGAAGATTTCAAGAATCTTCCCGATCAGGCGTCCCTTCGGGGACGTGGATCAATCAGATTCAACTGGCCGATGTTGGATGAACGGATTCTGATCTTCTACTTCGGTGAATTCTTTCCATCGTTCCAAAATACCCAGGACTATTACCTCACCACAGACCAAGGCATTCGGCTGAAGATCATCGAGGGCTTCGTGGCCAATTTCCAATTCACCTACAGGTACAACAACACGCCTCCAGCCGGCGTGCAGAGCACCGACACGCTGACCCTGATCACTTTGGGCTATAATTTTGACACGGCCAACAAGAGGTGAGCGCTACGCGCTCTCGAAAACGCACAGGCTTGCCAAGGAGGAGCGACCATGTTGAAAGAATTTAAAGAATTTGCCATGCGGGGGAACGTCCTGGACATGGCCATAGGTATCATCATCGGAGGAGCGTTCGGAAAAATCGTCTCCTCGCTGGTCAGCGACATTGTTATGCCACCGATCGGGTTGCTGCTGGGACGTGTGGATTTCTCCAGCCTGTTTATCAATCTCTCCGGGCAACCCCAGCCATCACTGGCAGGGGCCAAAGCGGCGGGTGTGCCGACCATCAACTATGGTGTGTTTCTCCAAACGACTTTGGACTTCGTGATCATTGCGTTCGCCATCTTCTTATTGGTGAAGCAGGTCAACCGCCTCAAGAAACCGGAAGCGCCCGCCGGGCCGGCGACGAAATCCTGTCCGTTCTGTGTATCCGACATTCCGATCAAGGCCACGAAATGCGCGCATTGCACATCTGCCGTGTAGGCTCTGTCGCGATGGGAAATCGTGACTCGCATGTCTTACTCAACAACGAACCAAGGAGGAACAGATGAAGCCCCCGAAAACCATATTGATGATCCTGGGAGTGACGCTGATCAGCGCGTGTTCCATTCTGGAACAAGCCCCAGCGCCGAACGACACCGTCAGTCGGAACTTGAATGAAATGAAAGCGTCGCCTCGCGCCGTCCCGCCGAAAAGGGAACTTGCCACGGTGCAGGCCGCATCCTCGGCAAGCCAGCTGGCAGCAAGCGATCTCGACAAGTCCAAAGGACAGCTCACAGATCTGGAAAAGCAACTCGCCGACCGCAATCTGCGTCTGGCCTCCCTCGAACGCCAACTCGCCGATCGGGATCAAGAGTTGGCTCGCCTCAGAGGGGACCTCTCGGCCGAGATGCAGAAGCTATCACAGGCGCAACGCGGGCTCGTGCGGGCCCTGCGACCTGAAATCCAGAAGGGCGACATTACGGTGGACCTCAACTCGGAGCGCCTCCTGATCCACCTCGCATCCGCGTATCTCTTCGGCCTTGGTGAAGATCAGCTCAAGCCGGCCGGCGTCAATGCGCTCAAGCAAGTGGGGGCGATCCTCAAGGACTATCCGGAATACAACGTGGAGGTTGCTGGACACACGGACAATCTGGCTATCCGCAGCAAGCTCAAAGAAAAGTTTCCGACGAACCAAGCACTCTCAGAAGCACGCGCTGCCAACGCCGTGAAGGCATTAACCGAGGGCGGTATGGCTACGAACAGTCTGACCGGCGGCGGTTATGCAGAAACGAAGCCGGTCGCGCCCAACACCACTGAGGCAGGTCGCCAGAAAAATCGCCGAGTTGAGATTCGTGTGACACCAAAGTCATAGAGACCAGCTCTCGTCAACGCCTGGCAAGTAGTGGCTGAATGCACCGCCTGCCAGGCATAATCAAAAGGAGGCTTCACCATGAAACAGGTATTAGTAGCCGCGTTTGCCGTCGCGATGCCTATCTTGATCTTCGGGAATGTATCTGCTGAGACAGCCCAGACCGCCCCGACACTTGGGGAGATGAAATCTGCGGCTCAGCAGCAGGCGACTGAAGAGCACAAGGCTATGACGGAAGCAGTTCAGGGAGAGAAAGCCAAGACCAAACAAGCCATCGAAGCTGAAAATCAGAGAGCCAAGGACCTGGCCGAAAGCAAGAAGGCTCAGGCCAAAGCCAAGGCAGCTGCACAAAAGCAGAAGGCAACAGATGCGGCAGTGAGCCAGAAGACCAAAGCCGAGCGCACAGCCACGGAACAGAAACAGAAGGCTCAGAGCACAGCTCAGGGGCAAGCGGATAAGGCCACGCAACAGGCCTCAGACAAGGCTGCTGAGGGGATGGGAAAAGTTGACAAGTCTCTCGATAGCTTGATGACCAAGTAGGCAACCAAGGAGGTGCCCTTATGAAGCAGATGCTGACCAGCGCGCTCGCCATCATTATCACGCTTGCGTTCACCACTACCTTTGCCCAAGCGCCAGCACCCACAGAGCCAGCTCCACCGGCTGCGCCAGCGCCTCCGACCACGCCAGCCGTCCCCACGCCCAGTGACGTCAAGACAGAGGCCGAAAAGAAAGCCACGGGGGAGCGGGAAAAGGGCGAGGAGAAGGTTCAGAAGGAGAAGAGAAAAGCCGATCGGAAAGCTGAAAGGGCAAGAGAGAAAGCCGAGAGAAAAGCTGCGAAGGAAAAGCGCAAGGCCGACAAGCGGGCTAAGAAAGGCCTTGACCGGGCCGACGAGGCAGCGGGCGAACATGGGAAGCAGGGACAATAGACCTAGCCTGCAACCATGAACTGACCAAGCCCTACGGGGTGATTCTTCTCATGTTGGATGATCTCCTGTTCAGGAGCTCATCCAACATTGGGTTCTCTTCAACCCTGGTCATCAAGAAGGGACTTCGGCATTGCAAGGGGACCCTTGTCCCAGCTAGACATAAACCCCGCGTCAGAACCGGCAGAGGTTTTCGGCCCTACCCCCGGCAACCGCGTCGCCCGGCACCGTAGCCAGGAGCTGATAGTGGCCTAAGCCAAGTTCTTTGCCATAGGCCTGGCCGACCAGCACGTCCTGCACATGCTGATGGTCCCAGGCTCTGAAGTAAGACCGGCCCTCCTTCAAGCCATCGAAGTCATGCCCTTCCAGGGCCTTGATCACATCCATAGTCTCGGTCGTGCCGGCACGGCGGACTGCCTCCAGGATCTGGATCATGGCGGCGTAGCCGAGGTAGCAGCGTGACGTCGGCGTGTGATTGTATTTGTCAATCACGCCCTGAATGAAGCGCTTGGAGCTTTCAGTGTTGATCTTCGGATCCCAGATCAGGCCCCAGATGCCGGCATTGTTCGCGTAGCCCAAGGGCCTGCCGATCTGCTCCCCTCCGATCATGCCGCCCACTCCGATCTTCTCCTTGGCCAGCTCGAGTTTCGTATAGCCCTTTAGCGCGTTGACCAAGTCCCAGCCATACAGGTTCAGGATCACAACGCTTGGCTTGGCCGCCTTGGCTTCGGTAAGGGCAGCGGTAAAGTCGGTGGTCCCGAACGGCGTCACCGCCGCGCCGACCACTTCACCATTCAGGGCCTTGAGTGCATCCATCATCGCCTGCAGCGCCGCTTTGCCGTCCACGGTATCCGCAGTGATCATGTACCAGCGGCTCCCGTGGACCTGGACGATGTATGGCGCGACGGCCTGGGCCATCATACGGGCGTTCGGCATGAACACGAAGGTGTGCGAGTTACAGTGAGCTCCGGTCAGGTCCATGATGTGAGGACAAGTGGCCATGAACAGTTTGTTCTGTTGCTTGGCCACATCAGCCACGGCAAGAGCCACATCCCCATTAAAGGTCCCCATCAGAAAATCAACATGGTCTTCCTTGATCAGTTTGTTAGCCATCTTGATCGCGGTCTGGAGGTTTGAGGCATCGTCCGCTTCGATGATGCTGACTGGACGCCCGAGGACCCCGCCACGCTTGTTGTACATTTCCAGGGCCACCGTGGCTCCGTGCACATCATGGATGGAGGATGTCTTGTAGGGACTGGACAGTGGATCAATAATACCGACCTTGATGGGCTCGGCGGCATAGGCCCGACTCGTCCCTCCGGTCAGCCCGAGCATTTGATCGGCCAAGTTGCCAAAGGCCATCGAGCCGCCGGCCAACGCCGAAAGTTGAAGAAACCGCCTTCTTGAAATGGCACTCATGTAATTCGCCCTCCTAGTAGGGTAAGAGTTTCAACGTCTCCCTCTCCAACTTCCGCCAGGTATCCCCCAGCAGGCTTCGCCACCCTGGCGAATGGTCATTCGGGGTCAATCGCGATCCCGCGAATCGCATCACCGGTATCGACCGTTCCTTCTTCGGAGACGCGAGGGTAGAATCCCCTGCGGCCGCTGGCTAAAAACAGCTTCGGAAAACAACCTGCTGTCATCCTGATACCGAGCTTGTAGCACGGGATGCGCGGCTGTGTCACCTCCAGCAGGCGTTGCCCGCGTGGAGGACATCGCCGATATGCACGTCATCTTCCAACATCCCTTCCAGAGTAAGATTCTCGCCGAACAGCCCGAAAGAGAGGTCGTTTCGACCCAGTTCACACCCCCAATAGG
>JAHWYE010000160.1 GCA_020028195.1 Nitrospirota bacterium | reverse complement strand
GATTACGACCCAGGCTGCCCCGCTGCCGCCACAGCCATCAGCCCCACCGGCCTCACAGGTGCAACCAGGCGCTCGGTCGATGCCGACGCACCAGATTGTTCCGCAGCAACCTGCACCATCGCGAGCGACCCCTTTGACACTGAACGAGATACATAACGCGCCGGCGCCGCAGCCGACGTCGCAAAGCCCTGCGCCACCGGCTGCTCAACAGACCACCATGCCCCAGCAGCCAGCGCCACATGACCCGCGACGCCTGACAGACATTCGGCAACTGAATCCATTCCTGACGGTACCTACACCCCCGGGCCAAAGGTCTATTCCTCCTGTCGAGCAGCAGAGCCCTCTCCAGCAAGGCTCGCCACCATCATCCCCAAGGAAACTGTCCCAGATGTTCCAACAGACGCCTCCTGCGACCCAATCTCTGCCGCCAGCAATCGGGACTCAACCATCAGGGACCGAACAGCTTCCTCCACCCAGCCTATCCCAGTCCCCTGTGCCAAGGCGCCTGCCTCCGACGCTGAACCAGATCCATCCGCCTCTCCAATATCAAGTCCCGCGTGTTCCCTTTCGCGTCGCACCCCACACACCGAGGACGGGTCCCTACGGTGGTGGTCGCGGTGGCGGAGGCGGTCATAGGGGTGGAGGAGGGAGACGGTGAAACTGCGTCGCGCCATCAGCAAGCCACAGCACGAGTACATTGCAGCAGCCTTCTGGCTGAGTCTTGGGGCCGGAATGCTCATGCTTGCGGGGCAGACAGAGGCCGCAGATCAACCGCCCGGCAACCAGCCAGTTCGTCAAAATGCCGAGCAGTCGTTCCAGCAACTCCAACAGCATGAGCAACAAGGCCGCCCGTCGGGCGGACAGGCGGAATTACGGGACGGAACCGCTTCTTCTCCATTGTCAGGAAATCAATCGCAGGTGGGCTCTGGAAAATATTCCTCTGATCAATTCCTCATAGGCAGAGGCCAAGGCGATCTGGCCAAAGGGAAAATTATCTGCCAGCGCGTGTCGGAATTGGCCGCTCGCACCGACATTGCCAAACAGATCCGCGTCCTGGTCAAGGAACATGCAACTGATCGGGTCCGTGAACGGACAGGACGCGATCCCGAACAAGACATCGAAGTGATTCGTGAGGAAATCGTCCAGGAGTACCTGCAAGGCGTGAAGATCGTGGACCGCCAGGTGGACGAAGGCGCCGGCACTTGTACGAGCACCGCGGTCATGCCTAAGAGTCAGATCGCACCGAAACCCGCTCTCGATACGCCAGAGCCAACACCCACCGTCATCCGCTAGAGCACATTGGCCTCGTTTCCGCACGCCGTTGCACTCCTGACTTCATTTCAGGTAAGTAGGGGCCATGCCAATCGGCAACGACTTCCAACATGCAGCCTATTCGCGGTCGGACCCTGGCGAGCGAGTGAGCTATCCCGAGTTCGAGCAGGGCGCCCCTCCTGATTCGCTGGCTTGGCAGGATGCCATGGCACAACTCGGTGGGGGACTGGTCAAGGCCGGCGTCCGCGCAGTGGTGTTCATGCACGGCACCTTTCTGGGCACGGATCTATTCGGCGTGCAACGATTGGACGAAGCCGGCGGGCTCAGGCGCGGGTACTCACGAGGAATTCCAGGCGTGGATGCTCTGCTGGCGCTCATGCGGGAAGACAGCAACGGGTTCGGCAAACTGCCGGGCGGACAGACCGCGCCATTCCGCGACGACGAGCAGACCAAGAAACTCATTGACGACCATGCCAAAGACGCCGGCAATTTCTCGACCGTCTATGTGGAACAGTTTAAGAAAGCCATCAATCGGAACGTCTCTCGTCCGATTGCCTGCACCCGTTATCTCTGGTCCTCGGAACACCATCATCTCGGGCGAGCCCTGGCCGCGCTGCAACTCATCAGCAAGCTCAGAACAATCAGCGCGGAACTGACGCTCGGAGCAGGGGATCGAGTGCTCGTGCAGGCTCACGGACAGGCGGGGATGGTCCTCGCGCTGGTCTCTAACTTGTTGGCCACAGGCGAGTCATCAGGCCGAAAGACGTGTCTCCAGACGCTCAAGTCTTATTTCGAACAGACAAGCGCGACTCCAGACGCAACAGCGCGGCTCGACACCATCGAACAATTGGCAAGCCTGCTGCCGGCCGGAAAGGTCCTCAACGGGGCTTCGCTCGATGTCGTTACCTTTGGCACCCCTGTCCGCTATGGCTGGGACCCTTCAGGCCTCGGCAAGCTCCTCCACATCATGAATCATCGCCCGATGCGGATGGACGGGAAACGCTGGCTGGCCAAGACGGAACTGCCGCAGATCACGATGGAGATGCCGATCGCCTGGGGCGGGGACTATGTGCAGCAACTCGCGGTAGCAGGAAGCGACGCCGTGCCGACCTCACCGGAGGCGCAAGCCGCCAATAAAGCCCTCTGGGAACTGCTGGAACCCTACGACGGGTTTGAGCGATGGCTGGAATGCGCGCGGAAAAGCGTCCGGTGTCCCAACGACGACACTTGCCTGCTCGTGGACTACAAAGATTCGACCGGCTCCACCAACGCCCGCGACCACCTTTACGGCCACGCGGCGTACACGCGTCTCTATACCCTGCTCTTCAACACGACGGAGATTGTCGGCCGCCTCTACGCCCCCTAGCGAGTGAGGCCACAGAGAAGACTCCCCCGCGGTACCTTTTCCGCTTTTTAGGCTCGACCCGGTTGTCTCTGCTCGAAAAACTAAGCTGGTTTATCGGCGTGAGGACAGACCGATCTGGAGGTAATCGGTGGAAGCGGGAACAGTCGTCCAACGAAGTTGGACGACTGAGATCTGGAAGACAACCGTGAAGACTTCAGCTGCGCTTGGCGGTCAAGCCTCGGATGATGTCGGCTGCCACATCTCGACCGCCTAAGCCAAAAGCAATAGCCAAGGCCAGCCCAAGCGTAGCCAGGATGATTTGAGCCGAGGACGTCATGATGCTCGTATCGATTCCAAGCTGCTCGAGCGCCATGACCGCTGAAAACACGATAACCACGAAATTGACAACCTTAGACAAGGTTACAGACCCTTGGATCCCGTTGGCTGTCGCAGCATTCTGGACGATCTCACCCAAGAAGCGGCCGATCAGCAAGCCTGCCGCTACAACGAGGACTGCGGCGAGCAGGTGGGGGATAAACATCAAAAACCGATCTAAAACCTGGGCGACAACCACAAGCTTGACGGTATTCGCGGCCGAAACCAAGAACACGAGTATAATCAGCCAGTACACCACGAACCCGACGATGAATGACGGGGAGCGGCCCATACCGAGCCGGGATAGGAGCTCATTCAAGTTGATTTTGTCGGTGTACTGATCAAGCTTCGCGTACTTGAGACCGCTCTGGATGGCAGTGCGCATGACTCGCGCCACGACCATTCCTATCAACAGCAGAACCAAGGCTGCGAGAATACCAGGGAGCTTCAATGAGACTTGCGTCCAAAATCCGTTGAACGGCTCAACTAGCAAGGCTATTAAATCTTGTGTCATTTCTTGTACCATTGGTTACCTCGCCCCTTAAAGGTTCGTAGCGCCGAACCAGACAAGATGGCAAGAACCATACCCAATTGAATACATATTACCTTAAGCCATTGATTAACAAGGTATAACCATCATATTTTCACACTGAATTCGGATCTGTCACAGCCTACTCATTCGAGCACATAAATGTACGTGTTGCGACAATTCCCTGCTCAATCCTGTAGAGAGGCCCTTTCTGCTAGTGCCATCTACTGGCCTTGGCTGATCACTGTCCACGAAATCGGGTGTAGCTTGCCCTGTACCTTCTCTGCCTCCACAGATTGATCCGCCACCTCTACGGCCGCGCCGCCTGCACACGCCTGAATGCGCTGCTCTTCAACACGACGCAGATTGCCGGCCCCCCCCACACCTCATAGCGAGAGAGGCCTCAGAAAAGACCCCCGGTACCTTAACAATCAATATTCAGGGACGGGTCGCAAAACAATGGTCCGATCACCACAGGTCTCATATATCGGGAAGAGGGGTCCTGGGCACCAAGCGGAGAGGTTAAGGGCGGGCCACCAGGCATCCCTGGGAGTCCTCGGCCTGCTGTGCCAAACGACTTCCCCATACCTGCACCAGGCGTGGGGCTAGTTGCTGGAGGAAGCGCCGGTGTTGTCCCAAAGCCTTGCGTGCCAGGAAGCCCAATGCTTGGAAAGGAAGGTTGCGGCCCTGCTGCTGGGTTCTGTGGTGCTTGATTTGGTACACCGGGAGGGCCTGGAACCATTTGCGCCGCGCACGGCATAGCCATTGCGCTCAGTCCTCCGAGCGCTCCAACGACTAGAGCAATCGCCAACCGGTGTTTCATGACCTGCCCTCCGATGCTCTAACATCCTGCGGTTCGTCTTGGCACTATTCATCCTAGCACCCTCGGGGCGTCAAGGTCAGCACGACCGATTCACGACCACAAAGCTGTACGGCCATGTGGCGTATACGAGGATGAATCCGATGCTCTTCAACGCGACGGCGATTGTCGACCGCTTGTACGCCCCGTACCGAGAGAGGCTTCAGAAAAGACTCCCGGTACCTTTTTCTGGCTTACTCAGAATAACGCTCGGACTCCGAACAGAAAGCCGAAGGACGACGCGTTCCAATCAGGTAACTCCACACCGTTGATGGTGGCGTGCCCGTCGTTGATCTTGTAAGCCATTTCGGCATTGAGCGCCAGTGCGGATGTCAAGAAGTAGTCTGCTCCCCACGCCAGTCGCCATGCAAAATTGTTACTCGGACTGATCGTCGTGCCACTGATGTTGTCGCTTACGCTGAATGAGTTCACATTGACGCCGAATCCCATGGAGGCGTAGGGTGCGACCGGGCCTAGTCGGCCTGGACGTACTTCGACCGTCGGAAGGAGAGACA
>JAHWYE010000024.1 GCA_020028195.1 Nitrospirota bacterium | reverse complement strand
TCGGTACGTCGTTGTTGGGAGCAGGAGGAGAAGTCGCGGCATGTCACGATTTACGTGGAGGTGGTTTGTCTTGATCGGTGGAATGTCTCCAATTGACGGTTCGCCTCCACAATCACCGCCAACTTCTCGACCACGTCGGAGACCTTGGAGCCGGGAATGGCATAGTAGCCTTCGTCATCGCCGAGGCCGGTATAGACACGGTTGCCGATACAACCGAAACTCGTGGCCGTACGCCCAGATTGTAACGCTTCCGGGAGGACCGCACAGGTGGGCCGGCCCATCGTGGCCCCACCACCGGCGACTCCAGCCCCCTGCGCGGCCTCAGCCAGCAACATCAACTGCTTGACGGTTCCCCGTACCAGGACGAGATCCGGCTCGAACGGCGCTTGGGCCAATGGAGCATAGACCGCCAGGCCGAACGCACCCTGGCGACGGGGAATGAGCGGGATCTCCTCCATCTTGATGTACTGAAGTCCCACCATCGTTTTCACGAGGCCCTGCAGTTCCTTGGCAACTGCCTCCGGGAGATCAACTCCATGCGTATGCGCACCGACTGGACAGGTATAGTGATCCGATGCTTCAGTGTAAAAGACTCTTCCCTCCGCGGCGAGCCGCCAGTACCCGCACCCGGCTGGAGTCGGTGCCTCGATCCGAGACACACCTGCCGGGGCGGAGTCCCGAAAGGCAATCGCGACTGGCGGCAACTTCAGTCCAAGCAGCGCCTGCATCTGCGTGCCTTGTCTTGTCTGGTCTCTCGTCACAATGCTTCCCTCCCTGTCTGATTTTCTATTTCTTACCTTGGCCCTCCATCTGTAACGGACCGAACTGTCCCGCGGTCGGCTCCGCACAGCAAAACCATGGTTCCGTGAGTCGAGGCGGCCGGCGACGCTCCAGAGAGCGTGAGGTCGGTCTGGCGGCGAGCACCGGCTGCCGATCTGCAACCTGAAAACCGAGCGCCCTCAGTCGGTCGAACGTGATGGCCGGATCCTCACCGGTGAGAGAGGCTTGCTCCACGGCCGCGCTGACCATCCGGTGCAGCCGGTCCATGCGCTCGTCTGGATGCGTCCATTGATGCTGAAACCCTGCCTGGTCCAGTGGGCCCAGAAACCGTTGGAGACCGGACTGAGCGAGGAGGGCAGAGCCCGGGGGTATCAAGAGACGGACGCTGTATTGGACCGCATCAATCGCATCAATCAAGTCGTTGGCTTCCACGATATCGAACAGCTCCTGGTAATCCTCGAGACTTGTCCAGGGAGTGAAGGCGACGAAGGACGGCCGGAGCGTAATTCCGGCAGAACGTACCACGTCAAGCGCCGTGATGACATCAGCTCGTGTGTGGCCCTTCTCAAGTTGCACCAGCACCAGGTCGCTGAATGATTCCACCGCTGAGACCACAAAGAGGCAGCCGAGGATGCCCAGTTCGGGAAAAAGAGCGCGATGCTTGAGGAGGTGCTCGATCTTCGCCGTAAAATCAAAGGTCACATCAGGGAACTCGGCGTGCATGGCGCGGACGATGTCTATGGAATGACCCGGGCCATTCAGGAAGTCGGGATCTCCAAAGGTGATGTGGGAAGCGCCGGCCTGGACCTGCCGCCGGATGTCCTCCACGACAGCCTCTTGCGGAAAGACAAAGAAACGGCCCTGATAGACAGGCACAATGGGACAATGGAGGCAGTGATGCAAGCAGCCGCGGCTGGCCTCCACGTACCCAGCCAGATATTGGTCGCCGTTGCGCTCTAGATGAGCGTATTTGCTCAGCCTGGGCAGCAGGCTGCGGCTTGGCACCGGAAAACTTGACCGGGGTCGTTTCAGGATAGGAAGGACCGTCCGACCAAGACGGCTGACGCCTTCGATATCCCCCATCTCCCGACTCTTTTCTAGGGCCCGGACAAGGTTGACGAGCGGCATCTCGTACTCGCCCCCAACGACAGAATCCGCGACACGACCAAGCAGGTAGTCAGCATTGAGGGAAGCATAGAGGCCATAAAAGCAGATGTGACAGGAGGGATTGGTCTTTCTGATCAGCTCGGCGACGCGGACACCCAGGCGCAGGGCCGTGTGCATCGGAACTGAGATTCCCACGAACCGGGCGCGCCGGACTCGCTGCTCGTCGAATTCCTCGACAGCGATGTCCAGCCCGGCTGGTTCATATCCGGCCTGTTCCAGGAATCCGGCTGGCTGAGCAATGCCGACCGGCTGGTGCCCGAGCTCATAGCAGGAGATCAGGAGAATAACACCCGGATGCCGCAACGACAGTTTGTCCTCGACCTGTTCGACGCGCTGATTCAAGCTCAACTCTCTCCCTTCAATTCCCTGCAACATCTGCTTACACCGGGCGCCCGATTGTACATTAACCTGATGTCGACCGTCGCCTGCTTTCGCCGTGTTTCGATTGATTCCTGAAATGCCCTCTGGTCGCCAGCCGACCGGTCGAGCCTGCCCATCATTGTCGCATTTTCGTCACTGGATGGACAATCCTGGCAGGCTGGGGATCGCTGCCTGCCCCTCAACTCGTGCTTATTCAAGAAGGTGAAGGCTGGCATAGCGCTTGCTCGTACTGTTTCCTGCAAATCGCATGGTTATGCCTACACACGAGGTATGGACGCCCATGAAGGCGATGGTTCCCTTCCTCCTATTCTTCCTGTTGTGCGCGGGCAGCCTCCCCGCGACATCTCCAGCTCAGACTCAGGATCCATCTCGACGACTGTACGACCGGGTGATGGAAGAGGTCCGGCACAAGGACTATGAGGCAGCACTGGCCGGCTTTCGCTTGGTTCTAGAGTTGCACCCGCGCTCTTCATTGGCCTCAAGCGCCCAATATTGGATCGGCGAGTGCGAGTTCCGACTGCGCCGCTACTCCCAAGCCCTCACTTCCTTTTATGACGTCGTCTCACGTTATCCGAAAAGCCCCAAACTTGCCGGCGCAACCCTGAAGATCGGACTCATCTATGCGAAACTCGGAAAGCAGAAGGATTCCAAATCCGTGCTCGAGCGGGTAGTGGATCAGTTTCCCAACACCCCAGAGGCAGAAGTTGCGCTGAAACATCTGGGCCGTTCCCCTGCTGTGGTGGCCAGCCCCCCGGTGAGTGAGGAAGTGGTTTCAGAGGATGGCATGCCGCCTGCACAGGCAGGAGCTGGACCAGAGGGAAATCAACCTCAGACCAATCAGGAACAAGCGCAGGAACAAGCAGCGCACTGATCAGGTCGAGCGACGGGCAGCCTATTCCACCGGCTCGACGCCCAGAAGGGCCGCTAGGGCTGGAACCGTATAGGACTGCTGGGCCTCCAGCCTGATGAACGCAATGCCAGCTTCGGTGAACACCGCATCAATCAGCCGACCCCTCACCAGTCGTTGAGTCGATGGCTGAGACTGGTCATCCAATTCGACGACTTTGGCTACCGTCAGAGTGCCTGGGTGCACCAGCACAAAATCCACGCGGTTGAACGAAAGTTTTCTGAGAAACTCCATGCGCGCTCGGTAATCCTGCGCCCGCACTTCCACCAGGCACCAGACCGGTACCTGGGCAAAGACAAGGTACTGCTCCTGGACGGCGAGCCGCATCAGGTTATACAGGGATGCCTTGGCCTTGGTCATGAGGGGCCGGCCACGCAGCGAGACTCCCGCGGGAATACCGGCCTCGTGGTTCTTCCCCTGACTGGCCCCCTTCATGGTCCAGAGCCACCAGAACAGCCCAATGAGGATCAGCACAGCCAGCAGGATCAGCAGGGTGTTCACAGTCTCTCCTCCGCTGTTCTGTCAGCGCAGATGGCCTAGCCACCGCTTGTTTCCCGGCACGATTGTTCCCAGGATGACCGCGTGCTTCGCGCCGGTTGCCGCAGGGACGTTGGTACATTCGCCACGGACGGTTTGATAGGCCAGCAGGGCAAAGGCCACCGCCTCGAATGATTGACTCTCCCATCCCAAGTCTTCAAAGGTTCTCACCGGGGTCGGGTTAAAGACCTTGGCGAGGTCGGCCATTAGGGTGCGATTGCGCATCCCTCCACCACCGACAATCACATCATCAACCGGTCCCTTGAGCCATCGGCGCGCCATTCCCACTGCTATGGCAGTGAACAGTGAGCAGGTCGCCATCAGATCGATTGCTGCCAGGCGCCGCTTCCCCTTGATCGCAAGCAGACGAGCCAAAAATGGTTCCCCGAACTCTTCACGACCAGTGGACTTGGGCGGGCGTTGTCGAAGAAAACGATGCGACAAGAGCGAAGCCAAGAGGTCCGCGTCAACGGTGCCCTTGGCCGCCATGTTTCCACCTCGGTCCATAGACTGTTGGCCTCTGGTCAGCCGGTGGGCGAGTGCGTCCAAGACCATGTTCCCCGGACCAGTGTCGAACGCACGGACGGAATCCAGATCCCCCCCGGCCGGAAGATAGGTCACATTGCTGATACCCCCGAGGTTCACGATCAAGCGCGACCGCTTTGGGTCTCTCAGCAACAGATAATGGGCATACGGCGTGAGGGGAGCCCCCTGACCACCGGCGGCCAGATCGCGTGGCCGAAAATCGGCGACGGTGGTGACCCCGGTCCGCTCAGCAATGACAGCCGGCTCGGCAATCTGGAGCGTTGAACGGATAGCTCCCAGGCCTGGCTCGTGAATCGGTCGGGGGAGATGGTGAACGGTTTGCCCGTGCGACCCGATCAGGTGGATGCCCGACGGTCGCAGCCGCGCCTTCTTGATGACTAGGAGCGCCGCTTTGGCGAACACCTCACCCAAGAGAGCATTGAGATGACAGATGTCCGAGACAGTTCCATTAGTGGAGGCCGGCAAGCGTTTTGACTCGAAGGGCCTGCCCGTTCCCGCTGATCTCGACAAGAGCCGCATCCACGCCGTCACCGGAGGTCCCAGACATAAGCCCAATCACTTTCATGAGCACCGCTGCCTTTCCACTCCGGAAGTTATCGTCTGGACGCGCGCTACGCTAACCGAAGTAATGATACGGGTCAAGAGATGGATCTGTCCGTCATCCGTATCCTTACTCCCACCAAGCGGAATGGGTTGGCTGGTCCCTACTGCGCGCGTCCAGCGAGCACATTCCGATCGTGCGCGCTGCGCGAGCACGGGGACAAGCCAAACCCACTCCGCGCCCCTTCGTTGACTTTCCCTAGGCTTGATGTTACGGTCCGGCCATGTACATCGGACTCATATCCAAAGCCCTCACAGCCTCTCTCTTCATGGCTGCAGGAGCGTGGTTCCTCTTCGCGCCATCAGCCTCAGCAGGCCCGGCGGAGCAATCCCGGACAACCGAGCCGCTCAACGTCGTGGTGACGATCCCGGTGCTGAAGGATTGGGCAGAACGCATCGGCGGCTCACACGTCAAGGTTGTCTCACTGATGTCCGGTCTGGAAAGCGAGCACACCTATTCACCCAGACCGAACGATCTGGTGGCAATCCGAAAGGCGCGGGTGCTGCTAGAGGTCGGAGTGGGCCTGGAAGTCTGGGTCTCCTCGCTGGTGAAGAATTCCGGCAACTCCAGTCTTCGCGTGGTCACGACGTCAAAGGGCATCGCGCTGATCCGGAACCATGAGCAGCATGACGAAGCGACCAAGACACTGCAGGCCCGCCATCAGGCCGGCAACCCGCACGTCTGGTTGGATCCAGAGAACGCCAAAATCATGATGCGGCACATCACAGACGCTTTCATCAAAATGGACCCGGGCCACGCATCGGACTATCGGAACAATCAGGCCGCGTACCTCCGCCAGCTCGATCAGGTGCAAGCCGAGTTGGCCGAGCGTCTGCACAGCATCGCCGATCGCCGGGTTGTCGTTTATCACCCGGCCTGGCCCTATTTCGCCCGACGGTTCGGGATTCAGATCGCGGGGGAAATCATCTCGCAGCCAGGCGCAGAACCCTCGGCGCACCACCTGCAAGCGCTCATCACCCTGATCCGCAAAGAACACATCAGGGTCATCGTGTCGGAACCGCAGTTGAATCAGAAAATTCCTGAAGTCCTCGCGCGCGAGACCGGCGCCCACGTGGTGGTCCTGACCCCGCTGCCGGGAGGCATCGCGGGGGTTGAGACCTATCTCGATATGTTGAGGCATAATATCCTGCAATTGGCGCAGGCTCTGGAAATTACCCAGGATGCCTCAACTGACCCCACACGGCTCAATGACGACCATTCCCAGCCGGCTCTCCGCTGAAGGCTGAGCACTGACGGTTTTCCCCTGAACACGTCGATCCATGGGCACTCCCATCATTCGATTCTCGCACGCGACCTTCGGATTCCCCGGCGTCATCGCCTTGAAGGACATCACGCTGGAAATTGCTGAAGGGGAGTTTGTCGGCATCATCGGACCCAATGGGTCCGGAAAGACCACCCTGTGCAAGGCGGTCCTGGGCCTGATGCGCCCGCTCGAAGGCAGCCTGCAAATTTTCGATTGTTCTTGCGAGGAGCTCCGGTGCCACCATCGGGCCCGAATCGGCTATCTCCCCCAGAAGGGCAGACTGGACCAGAACTTCCCGATCACCGTGTTGGAGGCGGTGATGATGGGTCGCTATGGCGCGCTCGGCCTGTTCCGAAGGCCCGCGAAGCAGGATCGGGAAATCGCGCTGCAAGCCTTGGCCAACGTGGGGATGCAGGATCACCACGACACAGCCCTCGGGCACCTATCGAGCGGGCAGCAGCAAAGGGTTCTGATCGCGCGGGCCCTCGCGCAGCAACCGCAAGTTCTGCTGCTCGATGAGCCCACCACCGGCATTGATATCACCACACAGCACAGCGTCCTGGATCTGGTTCGGCGGCTCCATCGGGACTTGGGGCTCACAGTCCTGTTGGTCACCCACGATATCAACATGATTCGACCACAGGTGGACCGGATGGTGTTGCTGAAGACGCGGCTGTTCGCGGCCGGTGCTCCTGAAGCAGTGCTGAAACTCGATATTCTCCAACAGGTGTACGGCAAGGACCTTGTCATCACCGAGAAGGATCTGATCATCGTCGAGGACTACCACCACCGGTGAACCGTGAGGTGTCAGGCGTAAGGCGGAAGCCAATGTAAGCATCCCTGCCGTCCCCTTACGTCTCACCCCTTACGCCTATCGGCTATGTTGGAGATGTTGTCATACGATTTCATGCAGCGCTCACTTTGGGCCGCGGCGCTGGTGGGCGCCATCTGCTCCATGATCGGCGTGTTTGTGGTCCTCCGAGGGCTGGCCTTTGTCGGAGCCGGCACGGCGCATGCGGCCTTCGCCGGAGTCACGCTGGCCTACCTGGTTGGGCTACCGCCACTACCGCTGGCAATCCTGTTCGGGCTGGCGACGGTTTGGGTAACTGGGGTGATGGAAGAAAAAGGGCAGATGAAGCTGGACGTGTCAATCGGGATTCTCTACACCGCCACGATGGCACTGGCTATCCTCTTTATCGGACTGATGAAAGGGTACAACGCCGAGGTGTACGGCTACCTGTTTGGAAGCGTCTTGTCCGTCACCCCGGAGGAACTTCGCACGATCTGGATCCTCGGCTTCATAGTCCTGTGCATCATGGTGGTCTTCTCAAAAGAACTATACTTTATCGCGTTTGATCAAGAGATGGCTGAAGCGTCCGGTGTGCCGGCCCGGCAGATCTTTTTCCTCTTGCTCTCGCTGATCGCATTGACGGTGGTCGTCTCGTTGAAAACGGTGGGCGCCATCTTGGTCTTCGCGATGATCTTGATCCCAGCTTCCACCGCCTATCAGCTCACCCACAGTCTCTCGCACATGACGGCCTATTCAGTGGTGATCGGGATCGTCTGCGCGGTCGGTGGAGTCATGCTCTCCTACGCCTGGAATCTACCCTCTGGCCCCGCGATCGTCCTGCTGGCGACGACCCTCTTCTTCCTCTCTGCGTTGTTCTCGCCCAAGAGGCTGAAGCGAGCGGCCGCCCTCTGATTATTGCACAGCTTAGGCTTGCCGATAGATCACCCCGACCGCTGCGCCAGCGGCAACCGCTTCCACCATTCCCGTCACGAACCACCAGAAAGCGAGCACACCCGGAATCGGTAGCACAACGTACCAGCCAAGGCTCTGAGACGCAGACAATAGCATACCGGTGATCAGCCCAAACCGAATTCCTTGAGGCAACCCGCCCTTGTTGGCCTCATAGCCTTTACTGTAGATTAGAACGAACACAGGTGCGAAGATCAGGTAGCCGAGCCACATGAGCCACATGTTGCGCTGGATATCGTTCTCCGGCCGCCAGATCGAAGAGGTTTGCTGATAGATGTCTGCCAACAGGACGCCGTGGATGATCCCTTCCAGGATCGCGAAGACCACAAACACCGCGGCACTCGCCAATGCGAACCGTTTTGTTTTCATAAGTCCCTCCTTCACTCCGATCGGGCGTGTGTGGCGCGCGCCCACACCATGCCGGTCTGTTCGTCGGCGCTGAAGCCCAACTTCTCGTAGAAAGCTTGCTTGTCTCGCGTGCAGAGCCAGAAGAGCTCGACCTGCTTTAGGTCGTGATGGTGTAGAATGCGCTGCATGATCTGGGTCCCGACGTCTTGTCCTTGATAGTCTGGGTCCACGATCACATCCCAGATCGAAGCGCGGTAGACGTAGTCGGTCAAGACCCGTCCGAATCCGACTAAGCGCGAGCTGTCCCAGACCGAGAGGGCCAGATCCGTATGGGAAAGCATTTCGCGCACGTCCTCGACGGTGCGCCCGGTGGCCCAGGCCGCATGTGCGTAAAGTCGGACGAGGAGGGCGGGATCAAAGTCTTTTCGTTCGGAGAATGTGATCATGCTCTTGAGAGGGACGGTGCCGTTGTATTACAGTAGGTCCCTAGTCCGAATGCATCCGTTCCGATTGAACGAGGGTGTGTCAATGGCCACGCAAGTCCGGACTTGTCCCAAGTGCCAGCTCCTGATGTGGGTCAAGGAGGAGGAGATCGAGCACGAAGATGAGGACACTATACGCTTCAAATGCCCACATTGTCGGGAAGCCGTTCGGTTTAAGCTCGTTTCACAAGGCTCGAATGCGGCGGGCCCCAAAATGGGCCACTAGCGCAGCGTTCCGCTGCGACTCATGAGTTTCGAGTTCGTGGCTTCGAGTTGGCAGCGTAAAGTCCGGTAACTCGTAACTCAAGACGCTCAACTCACAATTCGCGGGCTGGAGTTCGTGTCAAAGCCCGCGGCCGGCTCCTTCCAGTTCCGGTTGATTACCTGGCAGGATTCGGTTGAGGGTGCGTCGGTATTCCTTCAGACGCCCCTCCTCGGCGAGGGTCACCGTCATCGTCTTCTCGCGCTGCATGAGTTCCAGATGATCCAATGATTGCAGCAGCGGTTGCACCGCCTTCAGCACCCGCCCCGACTCGAAGGCCTCCAGGGACTCGATGAACAGGTCATTCAGCGGTCGGTAGGCCGAGGCTCCGACTTGTTGTCGAAACCGAGACACCGTCTTCTCATAGGCCTCAACCGCCTCCGGCGTCGGCTTGAGCCCACCCGGCATCACCGAGAGGTGGACCACGGCCGGCAGTTTCGAGCTGTACACCTTGATCTGCGCGACCAAGTCGCCGATCGCTTCCAGGACATCACTTGCTTCCACTGCTTCCCTCTCCGCAGTTGTTGAGACATACCCTGACCATCCCCGGCTGTCAAGCATCCGTCGAACGCGCCGTGGATGCGATGTGCTCGAGCGCATCAATCACCGCGCTCATGTCCAGAGGAAGTGGGGATGTATGCCCCACGTGGCGCCCAGTCGTTGGATGCAGGAAGCCCAGTGTCCGCGCGTGGAGCATCACGCGCGGGATCATCACCCCTTCCAGCTCCCGCACTTTTCTCCCTCCATAGGTCGGATCGCCCAGCACAGGATGACCGAGCGCAGCCAAGTGCACTCGGATCTGGTGGGTGCGGCCTGTTCGAGGGGAAAGCTCTACTAACGTGGCCAGTTTGCCAAGCCGCTGAACGACCCGATAGACGGTCGCTGAGGCTTTCGGCCGAGCAGTACGGGCCGAGAATTTCTTGCGCTCCTTCACATCTCGTCCAATGGCCAACTCGATCATCCCTTCCGGCTTTTTGATGGCTCCCCACGCCAGCGCCTCATAAACGCGCGTAATGCTGTGCTGCTTGAATTGGGCAGCCAGAGACCGATGAGCCTCATCGGTCTTGGCCACCACCATGACGCCCGAGGTCTCCTTATCCAGCCGGTGCACGAGGCCTGGCCGTTCCTTGCCACCGATCGTGGACAGTGATCCATGGGGTGAGTCAAAGTGGTGCAGGAGCGCATTGACCAGCGTGCCGGACCAGTGCCCCGGCGCCGGATGCACGACCAGCCCAGCCGGCTTGTTCAGGACCAGAATCGCCTCGTCCTCATAGAGGACATCCAGCGGGATCGGCTCCGGCTTCATCTCCAACGGTTCCGGCCGTGGAATCTGTAAGACGATGCGATCGCCCGGCTTGATCTTCTGGCTGGGCTTAACGGGAAGGCCGTTGATTGTGATGCGCCCATCCAGAATCAGACGCTGGAGCGCCGACCGCGACAGCATCGGCTCACGGTTGGCTAGAAATACATCCAGCCGCTTGGGCGTCTCACCGGCGGTGACGACAAGCTCGGTGTACGCATTTGGCCACTCTTTCTGCTGGTTCATCCGAGTCTCTCGCTGGTAGAATCCATGCGGTACGAGACGATGGTCATAGGCCGTGTGACAGAGAACGCTAGCGCAGAACTCTGGGGAATTTCAACAACGAGCCTCTCCCATGGAAAGGAGGGAAGAAGCATGGTGGGTACAGCGGTCGTTCGTGGAGCACTAACGATTCTCCTAGGAGTGATTGGCTATCCGGCTCTTTCGTCAGGAGCCAACGAATCCAGTACCCAGATCGGCATTCCTCCTGAAACTGTCGCCGATTATCTCCACGCCGTTATTGAGGCGGACAGAACATTCTATACGATTCAGGTTGTGGAGCGGCTGCAGAAACGAGGCAAGATGGTGGCGTCCGAAGATTGGCGGGTCTCCCACACGTTACCCTTGCCGGCTCAGTTCTTAATGGAGTCCAGCGAGCTGGCTGCGCTCACTGGCGCCAAGGTCCGCTACCGCCTCATTGGTCTCTGGCCAATTAATCAACAGAATGGACCGTCGACCGATTTCGAACGAAAAGGGCTTGAGGACGTCCGCATGAACCCAGAGCGTCGGTACAGTGGAATTGTCGTAATCGGAGGGGAAAGGTATTTCCAAGCGGTCTACGCCGACAGAGCCGTGACGCAAGCTTGCATCGGGTGCCACAACGCGCATCCTGCCAGTCCGAAGCGGGACTTCAGGTTGAACGACGTGATGGGCGGGATTGTGATCATGATTCCGCTGAACCAGTAGGCTCCATGCCCGAGAATTTCAATCACGATTCGATCGGGCAGATTCAAGGTCCCAAAGCGGTGGAGACCGACTTTGAGAGAGCAGGATTGTTCATTCTCGGACGGACAACATACAGTTTAGGAAAGCGTTCCTGGTATCCAACCAGCCTAGTCAGGGGCGCTCAGACCAATTCCACTTACCCACACTTGAACTCAGCTATTGCATCGCTAACCAAACGGAGGCAAGATATAGGTGATGAGACAGAAGAATATAGACTGACGCATGTGTGACAGCCTCTAAATTACTCGAACACGTCGACATGCCGACCCATCAGGAACATAGAAGCAGTAAGCGTATCCCCCTCATACAACCTTGCCCTTATGAACTCAGCAGGGTCCCTGGTGGCGGAGGGGTCGAGCTATCCCACGGATACGCGCTTACCGTCAATATCAGCTCGGGGGGAATGTTGCTCTTGATGCCCCAGGCGCCGGACGAGCGCCAAATCTTCGAGGTGCAGGCGCCCTCCCTGAGGACCCAGGCAAAGAGTTCAACCAAGTTAGTGGAAGTCTGCTGGACTCGTCAGCTTCCCATGGGTGCTGAGGGGAGTATGCACTCGGTCGGGGTCAGGTTCCTCTTCGAAGTGCCTACCTCCCAGTAGAGCAGACAAGCAGGCGATTGTTTGATCGAGGTTCCCTACAGGAGTCTTCCGAGATCTGAAGGTTCGGTTTCTCTTTAGTGTCTGAGCAATGTGTTGGATAAAGGCCGGACCCTCGTCAACGCACTTGACATCTCCTCATTCGGCTCCAAGTTCGGTAAGGTCCTACGCGACAGCTTCCTCCAGATTGACAGGGTAGAACTGGCCTTCCGCCTGCTCCGCGATGTCTTCCTCTTGAAGACCGGCTTGCTCTTCCAAGACAATGATGATTCGGGAGCGGTCGCTCGCCTTTCGATCAGGTAATCCGAATCCGCGAAGCAGCACCCTGCTCCCAAGGTCACACACTGCTCGCCTCACCTCGAAGGGGTCCCAGACGCCTGATGCCGTGCGGCTCGCTAGGGCTTCTTGCACCTTAGCTCGAAGCTCGATCAATGGAGTCGAGAGCATGACGCTGACCGGTCCAGTCGTCGCCTGACGGCTTTGACCTGTGAGCTCCAGGGCGCGCCGATTCACGTGCAATATTTGAAGGGTACGCGAAAAGACGAGAACCCCCGGAGAAGAGGCGACTTGAGCACCCTTCTGCATTGCGCTTGGAGAAGAGAGCGACTCCTCCAAGCTGTTTCTAGTTTCCATCGAGACCTCCTTCCCTTCCGCTACCCAACAAGGGGATGTGAGCCTGCAGGAGAAATAGCAGGATAGTGGGAGACCGTGAAAGAGCAGATGACAGTGGGATTGGATACAACGTCATCCGGAGAGCACATCCGTGAACCCGTAGCTCTGTTCAGAACCTGGGGAAACTCTGTGAAGAGGGTGTGAGCATCCCACTTACGTCAGAACTGAAACAACTATGCGAAAGGGTTACGTACTCTTACGGGAGAACTAAATTGAGGCTGCGGGGATCACCCAGATTGATAGAGGAAAGATGAATCCAGTCTACTTCAGAGCATGAATTGAGCAGCTTCCGGCGCCAAAACCCTCAGAAGAGATTCGACCTAATTCCTAGAACTGGTGCGGCGGGCACGTTCGGCGATCTTCTTGCGAAGGCGGGCTTTTTCGAGGCTGATCTGCGCTTCCTTCAACTCTGATGGCAATCCGCCCATTTCCAGGCGCCGCTCGGCTTTCTCCACCGCCGCCTGGGCCCGTTCCACGTCAATATCCTCGGCCTTCTCGGCGATCTCGGCCAGGATCGTCACCTTCCTGGGCGTCACCTCGGCGAATCCCCAGAGCACCGACATGTATTCGGTCACGTCGCCAACACGGTAGCGCAACCCGCCGATCTTCAGCGTGGAGAGAAAATGACAATGTCCCGGCAGCACCCCGAATTCGCCTTCGGTCCCAGGCGCGATGACCTCATCCACCTGCTTGCTTAGCAGCAAGTGATCCGGCGTAACAACTTCTAACAAGAGTTTCCCTGCCATGATTTTTCGTGAGGCGTGAGGCGATCTGCTGGTTTTCGCCTAACCCCTCACCCCTTACGCCTCACCCTCGTTTTACGCCCAGCTTCTCCGCTTTCACTACGACTTCCTCGATGGTTCCCACCATGTAAAAGGCCTGCTCCGGCAGGTCGTCGTACTTGCCCTCGACGATCTCTTTGAAGCCTCGAACCGTGTCTTTCAGCTTCACATACTTGCCTGGCGTGCCGGTGAAGGCCTCGGCCACATGGAAGGGCTGCGAGAGAAACCGCTGGATCTTGCGGGCACGGGCGACGGCCAGCTTGTCATCTTCAGAAAGCTCATCCATCCCGAGAATCGCGATAATGTCTTGAAGATCCTTATACCGCTGCAACACCAACTGGACCGAACGCGCCACGCGATAGTGTTCCTCTCCGACGACTTGGGGGTCCAGAATGCGGGAGGTGGAGTCCAGCGGGTCCACGGCAGGGTAAATGCCCAACTCGGCCAGTTGGCGAGACAACACCGTGGTGGCGTCCAGGTGTGCGAAGGCCGTGGCCGGTGCCGGGTCCGTCAGGTCATCCGCCGGAACGTAAATGGCTTGGACCGAGGTAATGGACCCCCTCTTGGTGGAGGTGATGCGTTCCTGCAAGGTGCCCATCTCCGTGCCTAGTGTTGGCTGGTAGCCCACGGCCGAGGGCATGCGCCCCAGGAGCGCGGATACTTCGGAGCCTGCCTGAGTAAACCGGAAGATGTTGTCAATGAAGAGCAGCACGTCCTGATTCTCCTCATCCCGGAAGTATTCGGCAACCGTGAGCCCGGTCAGGCCCACGCGTAGGCGCGCGCCTGGCGGCTCGTTCATCTGACCATACACGAGCGCCGCTTTGGACTTGGTGTAATCGGTTGGATCGATGACCTTGGATTCCTGCATTTCGTGCCAGAGGTCGTTCCCTTCGCGGGTCCGCTCGCCAACGCCTGCAAAGACCGAGAAGCCCCCGTGATGCAGCGCGATATTGTTGATCAGCTCCATAATAATGACCGTTTTCCCCACGCCGGCCCCGCCGAACAGGCCGACCTTGCCTCCCTTAGAATAGGGTTCCAGCAAGTCCACGACCTTGATCCCTGTCTCCAAGACTTCCGTCCTGGTTTCCTGCTCGTCAAGCGGTGGGGCCGGACGATGGATGGGATACGTCTTCGTGGCCTTGATCGGCCCCATTTCGTCCACCGGTTCGCCCAGCACGTTGATCAGGCGCCCCAGCGTCTCGCGTCCGACTGGAACTGAAATCGGCGCTCCCGTGTCCCGAACCGGCATGCCCCGGACCAAGCCATCAGTCGAGGACATGGCGACCCCGCGCACACGGTTCTCCCCCAGGTGCTGAGCGACCTCCAGGGTGAGGCGGATCTCAGGCTTGTTGGCCTTCTTGTCCTCCTCCTGCTCGATCCGGATCGCGTTGTAGATGTTCGGGAGCTGGCCCGGAGGAAATTCCACGTCCACCACGGGCCCGATGACCTGGATAACTTTCCCTGTTCCTGTACTCACATCGAACTCCTTCGTTGTTATAAGCGCCTCTGGTCTTACCTGAGCGCCTCGGCGCCACCGACGATGTCCATGAGTTCCTTGGTAATCGCGGCCTGCCGAGTCTTGTTGTAATAGAGGGTCAACTTCTTGATCAGCTCGCCGGCGTTTCTGGTGGCGCCGTCCATCGCTGCCATCCGCGCGCCCTGTTCGGCCGCGGAGGACTCCAGCAGCACCCGGAACGCCTGGGTCTGGAAATGCTTGGGCAGCAAGGCAGCCAGCAACTCGTCTTCGTCCGGCTCATACTCATAGCTCCCACCTGAAACCGCGCCGGCTTCCGCGGTTCCGTCCAGTGCGTCAATGGGGAACAACTTCTCAACGATGACCCGCTGCTGGATCGCCGACTTGAACTCGTTGTAGATTACATAGAGCTCATCGAACGTGCCCTTCGTAAACTGTTCGATGAGGTCCTCTCCGATATCCAGCCCATGCTCATACGTGAGCCGGTCGAACACCCCCAGCCACTGTTGGCGAATCGGCCACTGGCGACGGCGGAAGAACTCACGCCCCTTGCGGCCAACGAAGCTGACGGTGACTTTTACTCCGCGCGCCTCGCACTCCCGCAGGAACTCGCCGGCCCTGCGCAAGATATTGGCGTTGAACGCGCCGCAGAGACCTCGGTCGCTGGTGACGACAAGGACTTCGACGTTGCGCGCGGCCCGCTTCTGCAACAGCGGATGGGCGGCCCGATTGACCCGGAGGCCGAGGTCCGCAATCACCTCGCGCATCTTGTGCCCATATGGCCTGGCCGCCAGGATGCGATCCTGCGCACGCTTGAGCTTGGCCGCGGCCACCATCTTCATGGCCTTGGTGATCTTCTGGGTGTTCTTGACGGAGCCGATCTTGCGCCGCAGGGCTTGCAGGCTTGGCATCGCTCAGAAGTTCAGATTGGTTGACTGACTAAATCATTACTAATTGGAGGAGCCACAAGTCCCGAAATCGCCAAATCAGAAAATGGGTAAATCCTATTTCGCTCCGTATCCCATCTTCTGCTTGAACGCGGTGATGATCTGCTTCAGCTCGGCGCCGAACGTCTCGTCGATCTTTCCCTTGGTGACGACGTCTTTCTTGATCTGCGGGTGGTGCTGAGTGACGTAATGGAGTAGGTCCTCTTCGAACTGCCTGATCTTGTCTACCGGGACATCGTCAATGAATCCATTCACGCCAGCGTAAATGGAGATGACCTGATCGGCCACCAGCATCGGTTTGTACTGGCCCTGCTTGAGCAGCTCCACCATCCTGACGCCGCGTGCC
>JAHWYE010000159.1 GCA_020028195.1 Nitrospirota bacterium | reverse complement strand
GATGCGGAACCCGATCTGGTTATCATCGAGGTCCTTGACGCTCAGGCGGATGATTGGATCCTCTGGATGCTCAATGAGCAACGTCTTCAATTCCCGTATCGCCGAAGGGGTCACTCGAATCATCAGTTTTCCTTACGTGTCATAATAAGCCAGGCCCGCGCTGGTGAACTGCCGTCCGACCTAATGGAGTTCCCTGCGGTTCATGGTGCAAGCATCCTTCCGCCTCGTTTACAATGTTCTTGTGTACGCTCAGGGAGGGTTGCGAGTCAACAGCAACGTGGAGGGGGCCATGCTCAAAGCTATCTGGAACAGAGTTGTACTGGCTGAAAGTGATCAGTGTGTGATCGTGGAAGGCAATCAATATTTTCCACCAAACACGATCAAGCTTCAATATTTCAAACCGACTTCAACGCATACAACCTGCCCCTGGAAAGGTGAAGCGAGCTACTACGATATTGAGGTAGCGGGCCAGGTCAACAAGGATGCTGCCTGGTATTATCCGTCGCCAAAGGAAGCGGCCAGACACATCGCTGGGCACGTGGCCTTTTGGAAGGGAGTTAAGGTGGAATGAGGCGCCCCGGCTTGAGAAGGATGGGTGTGGGTCAACCGACTACTGAGGAAGAGGATGAAACGTCTGGCGGGCAAGATTGCGATTATCACCGGGAGTAGCAGCGGAATCGGCAAAGCCATCGCTCTGCAGTTTTCCGAGGAAGGCGCGCGCGTGGTGGTGGCCGCGAGACGAAAGGCGTTGTGTGATCGGACAGTCAAACAGATCCGGGAGAAAGGCGGCGACGCCATCGCGATCCAGACGGACGTGGCCGATGAGGTGCAGGTGGCTCGGCTCATCGCTGAAACGGTCAAGCGATTCGGACGGCTTGATATCTTGGTCAATAATGCAGGGATCGGAGGCGGAGGCCGAATCGCCGAGACCACCACAAAGACTTTCGATGAGGTGATGAACACCAACCTGCGCGGCACCTTCTTCTGTTGCCGGGCCGGATTCCGCCAGATGAAGAAGAATGGGGGTGGCACCATCATTAACATGTCTAGCGTGGCCGGCATCCAGGCCTGGGCTGGAACCGGCACCTACAGCGCCTCGAAACATGGGATCATGGCCCTGACGAAGGCGCTGGCTGATGAGGGACGACCATACAAGATCAAGGTGAGCGCCATCTGTCCTGGAGGCGTGGCCGATTCTCTTGTGGATGCCTCACCTGACAAGATCGCACGGAGTGAGCAAATCAGCCCATATGATATCGCGGAGACTGCAGTGTACCTTGCGTCGCTCGGCCCCTACGCGGTTGTTCATCAAGTCATTGTAGATCGCCTCGGAGCGGATTGGTAATCGAGCCGGTGAAGCTCCACTAGGGCCAGTCCTTCCTTGATTGCTTTTCACTCTACCTGCTTCTACAATGCCACCGACGGAACGACTCAATGCCTCGCCGGAACGCCCCCAATAGAAAACGCTCTCGTTCCTCCCAGCGTGAATCCAGACCGCCTGCTGCATTAGTCGGCTCTGGGGCCAAACGGCGATTTCAGTCTCGCCTGTTGAAATGGTACCGGCAGCACGGCCGGGACCTCCCATGGCGAAAGACTTCCGATCCGTACAGGATTCTCGTCTCGGAGGTCATGCTCCAGCAAACCCAAGTGGACAGGGTCATTCCCAAGTACCACGAGTTTCTGGAACAGTATCCCACCTTCCAGGACTTGGCGGAAGCGCCGATCGACGAAGTGCGAAAAACCTGGTACCCCCTCGGGTACAATATTCGCCCGCGCCGTTTGCACAGTATCGCTTGTGAGACGGTGGCCCGTTACGGCGGAACACTCCCCAGTGATCCCGAAGAGCTCCTTTCTTTCAAGGGTATCGGTCGGTACACGGCCGGAGCCATCCGGTCCTTTGCTTTCAACGAAGACGCGCCAATTCTGGACACGAATGTGATTCGCGTTCTGCATCGGATATTCGTCGGGACCGGCGATCCGAAGGCTCAGAAGAGTCGGTTGTGGACGCTGTCCGAGGCCTTGATTCCCAAAGGCAAGGGGTATGATTTTAACCAGGCTCTGATGGACTTCGGGGCCATGTTGTGCACCGCCCGCGATCCCTATTGTCTGCTCTGTCCCATGAAGGACCTTTGCAAGACCTATCCGTTTGATCCTAACCGATCGGAGTAGGTGACCGGTTGCTCGGTCCCTCAGCGTCCCAAGGTGTGTGCAAAAAGTGGACGACAAGCGGCACATTCAAGTTGCTGCCGGATTGATCCTCCGCGAAGGACGCTACCTAATCGCCCGGCGAAAAGTAGGGGTTCACTTAGGAGGACTCTGGGAATTCCCAGGTGGTAAGTGTGAGCCAGGCGAGTCGCTGGAAGACTGCCTGCGACGGGAGCTGCGGGAGGAACTCGGAATCGAAATCACGACGCCGGTTCCATTTCGCGTCACTCGGCATGAGTATCCGGAGAAAACAGTCGAGCTGCACTTCTTTCGTTGCTCGATCCTGGACGGTCAGGCGCAAGTAATTGACTGTGAGGACCTCTGCTGGGTGATACCGGAGGAACTGGCGAAGTTTGAGTTTCCCCCGGCGGACCAACCGCTGATCCAGGCTCTTCAGGGTCTGTGAGTAAAGAACAAGACGCCCATGCACTTCCCAGTGGAAGCGAAGCTGAAGGACGGCAGTAGGGTTCAGCTTGTGCTGGCAGGCCAAGCCGACGTGGAACCGTTACGCCTGCTCTACCAAGTCATCGTCGCGGAAGGCACTTCCTATCCTCATGATCGGTTCCCGGATCATGAGGATTTCATGGACTACTGGTTCAGGGGAAAAAGCACTGTCGCAGCCTATTTAATCGAACGTTCACTCGACTCCCGAATGCTGGGCGCGTTCTATCTCAAGCCGAACTGGCCTGGCCGTGCCAGGCAGGTTGCAAACGCCGGGTTCGTCGTCGCACCGGAATGGCGCAACAAAGGGCTAGGGTGGCTGCTCGGAGCCACGATGTTGCAGTATGCCGCGGAACTGGGATACCGGAGCGTGATCTTCAATCTGGTCTTTTCTGAAAATCAGGCCGCCCAACACCTGTGGAAGAAGCTGGGATTCCGCGTGCTCGGTGCGATCCCTGGCGCGGTTCGGAAGGATGACGGGACGTACCAGGATGCAGTGGTCATGTTCCGGTCGTTGAAGGAGGCTAGTGGCCAGGAATTTGAGGCTTCTCTGATCCATGAAAATCGTACTGGATATTGAAACGGTGCAGGCGCCGCGGGACGAATGGGCACGTCTCGTCGGACGGTCGACATCGAGTGATGCGGTCACCTCCGTGGAAAACACCGATGACCTGTTTAGTCGAGCTGAAGCTGATGAACAGAGGCGCAGTGAAAATGAGCTCTACGAGCGATCCGCCTTCGACGGGACGTTCAGTCGAATCATCTGCATTGGTGTGCTCTCGTTTTCAGACGCAATGGAGCCGCAAGGTTCCCTGTGCTGGTACGGATCTAATGAGAAAGAGCTGCTGAGGCAGTTCTGGACCAGACTTGCTCAAGACCGCCCTTCCCTTTTTATTACCCACAACGGGTTGGGCTTTGATTTGCCTTTTATCAAGAAACGGTCCGTCATCCATCAGGTCAAGCCCAGTGTCGACATCAGTCTAGCCAGGTTTCGCGTCGAGCCGGTCTTTGACACCATGGCGGTCTGGAGTAACTGGGAGACTCGTGGCTGGGTCAAGCTGGATGTGCTGGCGCGGGCGTTGAACGTCGAGACCAAGTCCGGCAGCGGAAAGCAGGTGGCCGACCTGTGGGCAAAAGGACAGAGGAGGGAAATTGCCGAGTACTGCTTGCAGGATACCTACGTCACCTACGCCTGTTACTGCCGCATGAATTTCCGTCAGCCCCTCTCGCGAGAGGTGGTGCTACTTAAGGCTGACCTGATCGAGGTGAGTTAAAGGCAGGTCATCAGCCCTGTTGCTGCTTGACAGAGGCGGTCTTCCTCGCAGGCTTAACCGGATTTTTCTTCCCCTTCAGTTTCTTTATTTCACCCTCACGCTCTGTCAGTTGGCGACGGAGCGACTGCACGTCCCGTTTTAGAATCTTGAGCTCGACGTCCTTCTTGCTGACAAGTTCCTTGGTTGCTCGAAGCTCTTCGAGCTTGTGACCCAGAAAGTCGCCGTCTTGAACATCCCTAGCTGCCCCATCGGCTGAAACGCTGTGGTTTGAGGCACTCACCTGAGAAATTGCTGCAGGAATGGCTACTGGTGCCACAATGGGGATCTTGGCCAGTTCTGGCTTCTGGCTCGGAAGACTAGCCAAGCTTTCATAATCAATGACAAGGGTTGTCAGGTTTGACTGGATCGGGGCGCCGGGCGGCCTTTGTGAGTCAGGCCGCCGCGCAGACTCCGGGACAAAGGAAACGCCGCGCCTGGTTAGCCCACCGGAGGTGGACGGTTGTCGGCCGGACTTGCTATCAGACCTGGACCGGTACTGGGTCAGGCCTAGGTAAAGATAAGACCCGTGCGCGTAGAGGGTGCCCGCAGTGTATACAGATCCTGATGCCGCTGGTTGCACAAGGCGATATCCTACCAACTCGTCCGGGTGCGCCTTTGACAACGCAGTTGCCAGGAGTGGGGCGAGGAATTCGATCTCGTCCTCGGAGAATGCCCTGACAGCCTTTAACTCCAAGTCCGATGTTGTGCGAGACAGGCTCTTCCGCTCTTCGATCTGGACCCCAAGCAACACATGGGCCATGGTGGTGGGGTCTATCGAGATGGGGTGAGCAGCTTCAAAAGACCAATCTGGCACCTCCTCAAGGTAGACAGACCCTTTTGAGCTCTCGTGGATTTTTCCGGTCATTGACGCGCACCCGGTCGTCACTGCCCAGGCGAAGATCGCTGCCAGCGCCGACCTGGTCAACAGTAATCTAGCCAAATCTGTTCGTCGAAGCCCCATG
>JAHWYE010000158.1 GCA_020028195.1 Nitrospirota bacterium | reverse complement strand
TCGATTCCCTCCGCAGTCTTGGCCAGTTGCCGTTCTGCCTGCGTCAGAACGCCTTTCAGGCGGACCAAGACGATGTCCTTGATAATGAATGCTCGCACGTCCTCGGGCCCCCTGCCCATGAATTCCTGTTCGAACTTGATGACAGCATTGCGAATCGCGCTTTCCACTTCGCCTTTACTCCGACCTTCTTTCGCGAGCCTTATATTTCCCATGGGGGGTACCCAGAAGACCTACCTGGTTTGGGTCTAATTGCAGGTTGTGAATTGTCGCGCGCTATGGTATAAGACGCGGCCGAAGAATTGCAAACGATGGGGCCTGTGTCCGTGACCCGTACAGACAGACGGACCCATCATCGAGAATCCTGATCACGGCGGCGTGTAGGGTAGCTGGCTCTCCGGCATAAGAGGCCAGTCACAGTACGAGCCAGCAGGACGCCCCTTGGAAAGGGGGGAACCGGCTGGCTTTTTTCATGCCGTAAACCGCGGACTCCTGATGTCGCTTATCAACAGCCAGGTTAGGCCTGACTTCCCCATCACGGGGCCATGCGCCACAGTTTCCATGCGAAGGTTGCCCACCCTGCCGAGATTGCACGCGTCGCCTTCTTTGTTGAGATGAATGTGAGGCAAAGCATGTCCTATGTGATCCTCGTCCCGCTACTTCCTCTGCTAGCCGCAATCGTGATCGGAATCGCTGGCAGCGTGCTGCGTGAACGGAGTGTCAGGATCGCCGCGCCAGCCGTCATCGCGGCCTTCGCAGGTGCCGTCGCGACGCTGGTTCTGGTCACGTTGAACGGTCCGATCAGCGTCCGTTTCTACGAACCGAGCACGGCGGGCCTTTCCGTTCTCTCGTTGGGCTTCTACATTGATCGTCTGAGTGCTGTCATGATGGTACTGATCACGGGTGTGAGCACCATCATCTATCTCTATTCCATGCGCTACATGCAGCAGGAACGCGGCTACGCCAGGTTTCATGCTCTTCTGGCCCTCACCACCTTTGTGCTTCTGTGCATGGTCTCAAGCGCTAACATCTTGATGCTCTTCATATTCTGGCAACTCCTGAGCTGGCTCTTATACCTCCTTTCCTATAATTATTCACATCCCCCAACCATCGAGGGCGCCTTCAAAACGTTTGCCGTGTTGCGGGTGGGGGATGTGGCCTTCCTTGCAGGAATCGTCCTGGCATATCGTCTCTACGGGACATTGGATTTCCAACCGCTCTTCGCCCGGGCCGCTGAGGTTCCAAGCACCTTTTCTCTATGGCCGGGCAGCGGGCTTGAGATCAGCGCGGTCACTGCCATAACCCTGCTGATCTTCATCGGGGCCATGAGCAAGTCGGCCCAGTTCCCGATGCATGTGTGGCTGCCCGCATCCCTCTACGCTCCCACACCGGTCCATGCCCTTTTGCATGCAGGAATCATCAATGCGGGCGGGTTTCTGATCAACCGGCTTGCGCCGCTTTACGGACTCGCTCCCGACACGTTACACGTGGCCTTCGTGATCGGCGGCCTCACAGCGATCGTCGCAGCCGCCATCATGCTGACGCAGTCGGATATCAAGACGATGTTGGGCTTCTCCACCATAGGGCAGATGGGCTACATGATCATGGAGTGCGGGCTGGGTGCGTTCGCCTTGGCGATCTTTCATCTCATCGCGCACGGACTTTTTAAGGCCACTGTGTTCTTAAACTGTGGCAATGTGATCCACATGGCCCGCCAGGAACCGAGATTTCCTCCCGGGCATATCCACGAAAAGGCTGAGGCCTTGCCGCGCCTCCCCTGGGCCACCGGAGTCGTCATGACGTTGCTGCTTCCCCTGATTATCCTGCTGGCTGCGCACGGGGTTCTGCAGGTGCCCCTGCGGGACGCCCAGGGCGCGGTGATTTTTCTGTTTTTCGCCTGGGTCACGTCCGCGCAGGCCATCTTGAGTCTGTATCGGCTGAGAGCCGTCGGGTCGTGGAAGGTCGCCGGCGTCATGGTCTTCACCATGTTCCTCGTGATCGGCACGTATCTCTGGGCAGCGGAAAGCTTCACCTATTTCCTGTACCCGGCTCCCGGCGAAGCGGCCCGGTACTTCGAGGCTGCGGCGTTCCCCCCCTGGCTCTTCGACTTGTTTGTGGTGACCGTGACGGTACTCATCATCGGAGGTTGGGCGGTGGTCTATACCAACGTGAGGGGCGAACACATTTTGATTCCGCGATGGGGCCTCGGGCTCATGCCGCGTCTGTACATGTGGTTCTGGAATCGCCTGTATATTGATACGGTGTACATGAGGCTCGGGCAGGCACTGTCTCGTCTGGCCCGTCGCGTGGATGCCGTTCTACCGGAATGGCTCCCGTGAGGAGAGCCTGATGCACGACACGCTGGTGGTGACCATCCTGCCATTCCTAGGCGCCACAATCAGTCTGTTGCTCTGGTCGCGTCCCCGAGTCGTGAAGGTGGCGGCCCTGCTTGTGGCAGGCGTGACAGTGATCGGACTCGCAAGCGGCGCAGTGACGGGCAGCGATCCGACAGCGACCGCGCTGATGACGCTCATCGCCATCACGGCGTTTGTGGCCGTCCTCGGTCAACAGCTCACCCGGCAGGCGCCGTTGTCGATCGTGGTGGGGTTGATCATCCTTGGACTGAGCTTGGCAGCGCTGGCTGGCAGCCAGCCAGTGGAACACACGTTCCTGGGCTGTATCATGGGCACGATTGCGCTCCTATTATTATGGAGAGCTATCGGACCGGCGGATGCCCTTGCCTGGGGAGCCGTGGCGGGGTTGGGTGTCGGGATACTGGCCCTTGCGGCGTCGGCCGTGGTGTCTGGATCAATCGCCGCCGTCTTGCAACTGGTCGCCTGTGCCACCCTGCTTCCGCTCTTCCCGCTGCAGGCGGCCTTCGTGGGGTCACTGAGCAACCTGCCGGGCACTCTTCCGGCCTTTCTGGCTGTCGTCCTGCCCTGCCTGGGTTGGCATGGCATCGTCTCGCTCACGTCCGAGGTCCCGGTACCTCTCATACACACGGTCATTGCACTGGCGCTGGTCGGAGCACTGTATGAAGCTCTGCGGGCCTCGGTCCAATTCCATCTGGCCCGAATAATCGTCTCCATCACGACAATCCTGTTCTCCCTCGTTTGGTGGCACGTGGGCGCGACCGGCAAGGCGGCCCCCGAGGCGGGCTGGTACCTGAGCACCGTGAGCCTTGCGGCGAGCGGCCTCTTGCTGGCCGGGCACCAGTTGGAGGCGCGGTATGGCTTCCTGGATCTGGACAAACTCCGCGGCCTCGCACGCCCGATGCCGCGGTTTGCCACGCTCGTCGGGCTTTTGCTCATGGCGGCCATGGGCCTGCCGCTCTTCGGGGTCTTCTCGACCTTCATGGCGATGATGGTTGCCTCCCCTTCGCCCATGCCGCAGAGCGCCGTCATCGTGCTTCTGATCTGGCTCATCGCGTCGCTGCTGCTTATGAGACTTCTTCAGCGTCTGCTCTGTGGTCAGCCGAAGCCGGACGTGGTGTATCAGGACCTAACCCTGACCGAGCTTCTCCCGTTGGTCCTGGTGCTCTGTCTGTTGGCGCTCGGCGTGCGTGTCCCGGTGCATCTCTTCCAGCCTGCCGCTCAGGCCCACGTGACCGTGGTTGCGGAGGGAACCCCATGACGCAGACCTACTCCGACACCCAGCGCATGGCGTTGCGCTCGCAGGTCAAACTGGCGAGTGAGATCGTGGCTCCCTACTGGCCCATGCGCACCTTCATTCACCACAATCCACTTCATGAATTGGAGTCTCGTTCTTTCCACGAGGCGATCCAGCGAGGGCAGCAGTTGCTGGGCGGGCGCGGGTACCTGCCCAATGAACAGTATCGCCGGTATTACCGGGAAGGCCGGATTTGTCCCGAGCACGTGGACGCCGCGCTGCGCCCCCTGGCTCAAGACGTTTCGGTAAGGATCGGCGACCGGCAGGTCTCGCAGCCTGATGTCCTCCGAGCCCACCTGCTCCATGGAATCAGCGCTCCGGCTGAGGAGAGCCTGGAAACGCTCTGTGAGCGCGCTCCCGAGCGTGATGTGCTGACGGCACTGACGGACCGTCTGCACGAGACGCTCAGGCCGCCGAGCGTCGAGGAGCGGGGCCAAGAAGCTGTCCGAGAGGACCTCGCCGCGCTGGGGCAGACACTGACGCTGGCAGCCTGGTGTGACCATGCGCTGGGCACCGGGGTCGTCGCCCGGATCAATGACGAGATGACTCGATGGTGCGCCGCCTTCCTGGACGAAGGCCATGCGGCCTGGATGATGCCTCAGCGCGAGCAGACATTGTCCGGTGCCTGGAAGACACTGACCCGGCTAGATCTGAACGGCTCACTGTGGGGCATCCGGGACTGGCGGCGCAAGCTTGAGGCCCTGCCCGATCGTTCGGAAGATGCGATCCTGGATGCCCTGGCGGCGCTGGGCGTTCCCGAGACGGCTCGGCGCGAGTATCTCGCCCTCCATCTGGCAGCTTTGCCGGGCTGGGCGGCCTTCATCAAGTGGCGTGCGGATCAGCAAGGATACGCCTGGCAGGAGGCCTATCCGGCGAGTCTGGTGAAGTATCTGGCGATTCGGCTCTTCTACGAGCGTGAGTTGGTGGGGCAGGTCTGTCGGGAGGAACTTGGCATTGAAGGAACCTTCGAAGCGATCCGCAGCTACATGGAATCCCATCCGTTGGCGTACCATCTCAGACAGGAACGGGTTGCCGGGCGACTCCCGGGTCACTGGTCTCGGCGGGTTGATCGGCTGCGAAACCGGTGGCCTAAGCGCGGCATCGAGGCGTGGGAGGCGCTAGCCGGCCGGTACCTGACTGATTCTGTCGACTGGCATCGGCGCGCCGCCGTTCGGTCCGCGGCCTGGCGCCTGCTGGCATTGGCCAAGGCTCTGGGCATCGCCCTGGCAGAGCTGCTCAACAGCCCCCCCACAGACT
>JAHWYE010000157.1 GCA_020028195.1 Nitrospirota bacterium | reverse complement strand
GGGCTTCCAGTCCTAAGGGCAGGGTCAGGTGTGTTTATCACAAGCACCGGTGATCGTAACATGCCCTCTCTTGTTCAGACAAGAGCATGGCGGGGAAGAGCGGGTCAGGTCATTCGCCAATGGCCTTCGGTCATTCGAAGAAAAAACCGAACTGACAAGTGACAAGTGGCGCGATGAGGATCAACGGTGTTTCTTGGGGGAAGGGATGGCCGAGGCTTTCATGTCGGAATGGGCAGCCCGGACGCAGTTCTTGCCGGCAGCCTTGGCGGCATAGAACGCCTGGTCCGCAGCCTCGATCAACTCTGCCGGCGTGCTCGCGTGCATCGGGAAACAGGCCACGCCGATGCTGCAGGTGATGGACACATCCGGAGCCACCAGCTTGGCCAGCTCGGGCAACATCGCCAGGGTGGTCACCCGCTGGCGTAGCAGCTCAGCAAGGGTGAGCGCGCCCTCCAGTGGCGTGTCCGGTAGGATGACGGCGAACTCTTCTCCTCCGTATCGGGCCGAAACGTCGCTGGTTCGCCCGATCATACGCACGCGGCCTGAGGACTGTTGATTCTCCAGCAGCCATCCCATTTCCTGGAGAACTTGATCGCCAGTGCTATGACCATAAGCATCGTTGATCCTTTTGAAATCGTCTAAATCCAGGAACAGCAGCGAGAGAGGGTTCCCGGAGCGCTTGGCATGGGCGACCATGCGAGTGAGCGATTCCTGAAAGTAGGAATGATTATAGAGTCCGGTCAATCCATCCCGGATCGACCGTTCCTGCAGTTGCTGATTACGGTAGACCAGTTCCTGATTCACTTCTTCAAGTTTCTGGTTCAGCAACTCGGTTTGCTTTTGCTGCCGTTTGGTGTCCGTGATGTTCGTGATCGTCTCAACGATATGGACCCGCCCGTCGGTGGTTTCCGCCTTGGACCACTGGACGAGCAGGTACTCGTCGTTGGGGAGGGGCACCTCGCTTGAGGTGATCCGGCCGGTCTCGACCGCTTCCTTCATTTTACAGAAGGCGCAGGGAGCGGCTCCGCCGACAATCTTTTCATAACAGGTTTGCGCCGAGATGTCGCCGAATTTGGCCAGCGCGGTTTGGTTCTCAAATTGAACCTTGTAGGAGGCCGGGTCGATGACGGTGATGATCACCGGTTGGGCGTTCAAGAGAACCTGCGGATCGTACTGAGGGCGTTTCGGAGGAGATTGTTCTGCCATTGAATCAGTATTCTCAACTACTTGTGGACATTCCACTACATGAGATGAAGTATGCCAGGGTTGCCTGAAGCGTCAAGTCATTTTGCAAATGTCGACGACTCGACGGTGAAGAGCTGCTGCCGGCAGGAACTGAATCCTATTCAGCAATGCTATGAAGTTTGCTAGGATATCAAGGTGTCCCATTCTCCGGTGGTCACATGGAGCTGATCCAGATCAGACCAGTACCGCAACTGGTCCCCAGCAGGGTGTGCCTCAGTTGCGAGGTCTGCTGCCGGTTTCCTGAGGCAGACAGCTTCCTCCGGCCCTACTTCACTGCTGAGGAAATCGGCCGAGCGGTCGCCGCCGGCGTCGAGGCCGCGCATTTTTCCGATTGCAATGGCGGTCACGTCAGCCTGGTGCCGAACCCACAGGGCGAGGGCTATCTCTGTCCAGCCTTCGATCCAGCCACCTCTCACTGCCGAATCTATGACGTACGTCCACTCGACTGCCAGATCTATCCTTTGGCGGTGACGTGGAATGCTGGCCGCAGCCAGGTGGTGTTGGGGTGGGACACTAAATGTCCCTTCATGCGGGACCAGGCAGAGACGGGAAATGGACCTGCTGACATCCAGGCCTATGCGGACAGGATCGCGGCCCTGGTCGAACAAGACGATTCCCTAAAACGCTTCGCCACGAATCCCTCGTTGATTGGTCAGTTTCAGGAGGACGTCGTAATCCTCCGACCGCTACCACGATTGACCGAACGCCTAAATCGTGAAGCGTCAGGCGTGAAGCGTGAGGGGAAACTACCTGCGCCTGGCGCCGGACCCCTCACCCCTCACGCCCTGCGCCTCACGCCGCTGACGCTCGATGACCGTTCGCTCGTTGAGCGCGCACTCGCTTCGATGAAGCTCACCGCGGCGATGCCATTAGCCGCCTATGCCTTCGCGCCGCACATGATCTGGAGGGCCTTGTTCTCTTACTGGTGGGCTGAGCTCGCGGGCCACCTCTGCCTGTTTGCCGAACATGCGGATGGACTCTTCCTGTCGCTTCCTCCGCTTGGTCCCGGACCCCTGGCAGAGCCGTTAGCCCAAGCCTTTTCGCTGATGCGCGAGCGCAATCGTGGGTCAAGTGTGAGCCGTGTGGAAAACGTTTCGGAGGACCTCAGACCATCGTTTGAGGCGCTCGGGTATCAGGTCAAGCCGAAGGACCCGGACTACCTCTACCATACGCGCGATCTGATCAGGCTAGTGGGGGATCGGTACAAGTCGCAACGGGCAGCCTGCAACCGGTTCGTGCGCGAGCGTCGGTCTCGCGTTGAGCCGTATCAGGACCCTGCTCGAGACGCCTGCCTGGCGCTGTTTCGGGAGTGGGCCGCGAACAAGACAACCATGGGGCTGGATGCAGTGGCACGGCACATGCTCGGGGATGCGGAATCGGCCAATCGGGAGGCCCTGACCCATCACCGGGCGTTCGGACTGGTCGGGAAAGTCGTGTGGGTGGACGACGTGATCCGCGCCTACACCTTCGGATATGAACTTTCGCCGTCGGTGTTCTGTGTCCTGCTGGAAGTGACAGACCACAGGATTCCTGGACTGGCGCAGTTTGCCTTTCGCGAGTTCTGTAGGGAAGCAGCAGGTCGAGGATATGAATTCGTCAACACCATGGATGATTCGGGACTTCAGAGCCTGGCCCGGTCAAAGGAGGCATATCATCCTTGTCGGTTGATCCCGAGCTATATCGCCACAGAGTGTTGAAGAAGGAAATTGTCGTTCCAGAGACTTAGGGCCCGCCGACCGTACGCGTGGTTGCCGGTCCTCATCATCACCATAATCGTGGTCGCCAGGGCGATCGGCCTGCTGGCCCAGCGCTTCCTCGAGACTCGTCTGGTAGCAACCTCGGACTATCGGATAACGCTACCGAATCTATTCAGAAGCCCTTCACCCCGAGCGTCCTGATGCAAAGGGTCTCGCTGGCGCCGGGGAAGTCCCGTGCGGCGTAACGTTTCCCTGAGGCCAATCCCTATCATCATGTCCCAAGCGGAGTGTGCAGCTTGTGAAGGAGGTACAGCGCGGCTTATAATGCCGCTCACTTGATGGATAAAGGTATAAGGAACTGAATGAATCGCACAGGAGACCAGGTGCAGGCAAAGGGGCGGGAGCTGGAAATTGACCAGTATCGGCTTCAGCAGGAGCCCTATTACGCCGAAGTGAACGGCGAGATCGGTCTCTTCACGATCGCCGCCCAGAGCCGGATGCCGGTCATGTTGAAGGGGCCGACCGGCTGCGGGAAGACGCGCTTCGTACAACACATGGCCTACCGACTGAAACGCCCGCTCATCACGGTCGCTTGCCATGAAGACCTGACGGCTTCTGATCTGGTGGGGCGGTACCTCCTGAAGGGGCAAGAGACGATCTGGGTGGACGGGCCCTTGACGCTCGGCGTCAAGCACGGGGGGATCGTCTATCTCGACGAGATCGTCGAGGCCAGGAAAGATACCACCGTGATCATTCATCCTTTGAGTGATGACCGGCGACTCCTGCCGATTGAGAAGAAGGGGCAAGTGATTGAGGCAGTGGATGAGTTCATGCTGGTCATCTCGTACAACCCCGGCTACCAAAGCGTCCTCAAGGATTTGAAGCAGAGCACCAAACAGCGATTTATGGCCATTGAGTTCGGATATCCGCCTCGTGAAATTGAGGTCCGTGTGATCGAGCATGAAGCGGGCGTGGACAAGGACTTGGCTCAGCGGCTGGTCAAACTGGGCGAGAAGGTGCGAAACCTGCGGAGCCATGGTCTGGAGGAGGGGGTCAGCACGAGACTCCTGATTTACGCCGGCGAACTGATCCGGCAAGGCGTGCCACCGGCCCGCGCCTGCGAGGCGGCTGTGACGCGGCCGATCACCGACGATCCCGACATGCAGAGGAGCATTCAAGAATTGGTCAAAGCAATCATTTGATGAGGCACAGCATGAACAAAGTTATGACAGCTCTTGTGGGTGCGATCCTGTTGGTGAGTTTCACCGGCTGCAGCTATCTCTTTTATCCGAGAGCCGATGAGTTTTTGGCCAAGGCGAAGGGGGCTACCGGTGTGGAGACCCTGGTCAATCTGACCAACATGCTCGAAGCCAGCGCCAAGGCGGCTCGTGGCGGGAAGGGCTATGATGCCCCGCTGAACGATCTCCACAATCAGTTCCATGCGCTGCACGATGCCTTCTGCGGGGTAACCAAGGAGCAGACTGAGATGCCGGCCTATGCCCGTGCAGTGACGATCAACAAGGAGCTGTGGACAATTTTCAAGCGGCTCTGGAAGTATAAGGACGACCAGCCACAGCGCGACGATCATCTCGATCTGTTTGCCAAGCACGTGCAGGAGCTGCGCGAGGCGCTCCAAGCTCTTAAAGGGTAACGCACCAACGCAATCTTTCTCAGGTCTTCTTCCCGCTCCATGAGCCAATCACCGGTGCAGGACACCCCAGAGGGGGCCGTTCTCACCATCCATGTCCAGCCCAAGGCGACGCGCACCGAATATGTGGGGACGCACGGGGATGCGCTCAAGTTTCGCGTCGCTGCGCCGCCGGTTGGAGGAGCTGCCAACGAGGCGCTGCGTTCATTCCTGGCCGAGCGATTCGGCTTATCTAAGGGTGCCGTGGTAGTCCGTGCGGGTCTGGCGTCCCGGCGCAAGCGGGTGTTGCTAACCGGCGTGCCGGCCGGTCGAGTGCGGGAAGTTTTGCCGGATT
>JAHWYE010000156.1 GCA_020028195.1 Nitrospirota bacterium | reverse complement strand
GTGGCCTGGTTCCGTCACTCGCCTCTGCTGTTTGAGTCCTTGCAGGAGTTGGAACGAGCGGGGAAACCTAGCGCTCGCCAGCAATCTCTCGACTGTCCTGAATGTGGTGCGTCCGTCCCTGCCGGCGTGGAGTACTGCGGCAAGTGCGGGAAGAGAATATTCATCGCCTGAGCAATCCCAAACATTTCCGCCCTCAGAAGACTTCATGGATGGAGATGGCCGGGTCCCTCGCTTCTCTGAAAAGCGAGAAAGGACCCGGCCGAGGCAGCCGGTATCTCCAGGAGGACTAGAGACGCCGGCCGAACCTACTGATCCTTATTACAGAGAAATTGAGGCCTGCCGACGATTCGCGTAGTATACGTCTAGCAGAAAAGAGGGTGAGCTGGTATGAACTAGATCACATGCGGGCGTCCTTGCTATAGTCCAAACCGGCGCTTGACCCTATCCCAGAACCCGCCGCCGTGGACCGCGCAATAGTCGGTTGGCTCAGTCCCCTCAATGAAGACTTCAGACACAACCTCCGGGCATTGCGAGGTTGCTAGTTGCCCGGTCTGCGGATCTACGTCGCGGGTGATCACTTCGCTTGGAATGGGGAAATTGGGGGAATTGGACGGGATGACCTGACGGGCAAAGTCGGTCCAGATGGGAAGCGCCGCCTGGGCCCCAGTGAGACGGAGGTCGCTCCCGTCATCAAACCCGATCCACACGCCGATCACGAGGTCAGGGGTATAGCCGACGAACCAGGCATCCCGATAGTCGTCCGTCGTTCCGGTCTTTCCCGCCACAATTCCTTGCAACCCCATGGCCTTGGCCCTGGCAGCGGTGCCTCGCTCCACCACCCCCTTCAACAGAGCGGTCACCAGATAGGCAGACTGGGGAGAGGCTGCCTGGTGCCTCTCGATGATTGCGTGCCATAGGGGCTCTCCTGTCGGCGCGATCACGGATCGGATGGGGGTTGGTGGGACAACAAGTCCGCCCTGCGCCATGGCGCCGAAGGCAGCGGTAATCTCGAGCAGGGAAACTTCCGAGGTTCCCAAAGCGATGGAGAGGTTTTCCTCCAGCGGGCTGCGGATCCCCAGATCACGCACGAGCTGGGTGATCCTGTGGGTCCCGACCGACTGGGCGATGCGCACCGTTGGGACATTGAGAGACTGCTCCAGAGCGGTCCGGACCGTTACGTTTCCCCGAAACTGTCGGTCATAATTTTGAGGGGACCAGGAGCCGGTCCCCGAATCGAAACTCACAGGGGCGTCCATGACCAAGCTGGCAGGCGTGACGGCTTCAATCGCTGCCTCGCGACTGGCTTCAAATGCAGCGAGGTACACGAACGGCTTAAACAGCGAGCCTGGTTGCCGTCTGGCCTGTACCGCCCGGTTGAACTGGCTGAGGCGGTAGTCTCTGCCGCCGGCCATCGCCAGGATGCCGCCCGTCTTTGGATCCAGTACGACCAAGGCTCCCTGTAGGGTTTCTTTCTTTCGTTTCAGGAACTGAGAGCTCGATTCGAGACGCTTCAGCCCTGCCTGCAACGAATCCTCCGCGATCCGCTGCATCACTGGATCCAGAGTGGTCATGACCTTCGCACCGGGAGGGAGTGCTCCTCCGAGGGATTCTTCGGATTGACGGAGCAGGTAGTCCACGAAGTAGGGGGCATCCGTGAGGCTTTCTTGACTCAGGGCGACCTGCACTGGACTGTCGACCGCTTCTTTCCACTCTTGTTCAGACAGGTGCCCCTCGTCACGAAGACGCCGCAGCACCACATCCCTCCGTTGTTTGGCCAGAATGGGAGCCTTGACCGGCGAGTAGGTATTGGGCCCCTTGATCAAGCCGACCAGCAGGGCCGTCTCCGCATTCGAGAGCCCCTGCAGCGGTTTTCCGAAATACCGATCGGCTGCCTCGCCGACACCGTAAATCGACACGGCCCCGGTCTGGCCAAGATAAATTTCATTCAAATAGCTTTCCAGAATTTCGTCTTTCCCATACTTCAGCTCTAAGATGAGGGCGGCCAGAGACTCCTTCAGTTTCCGCACGAAGGTTCGTTGGGGGGAATAGTAGAGGTTTTTAGCCAGTTGCTGGGTGATCGTGCTCCCGCCTTGCACCACCTGCCCGCTCTTGAGGTTTGTCCAAGCGGCCCTGGCCATCGCAATCGGATCAATCCCAGGGTGAGAATAAAACCGATGGTCTTCGATCGCCAGGACCGCGTTGCTCACCTGCCGTGGAATGGAGGCAATGGGGACCCATTCTCGGACCTGGCGGGACTTACCCAGCACACCGCTCAGCAACGGTGGCTCGAGAGAAACGGGGAAGACCTCTTCGTTTTGTGCGAGCGAGAGAACCTGTGCGATCCTCCCTTCTTCGAGAATGAGCCGAAGTGGGAACGCCTGCCTATGCCCGTCCGGATAGTCGTGTAGATAAATATCGAGATACTCGGGAGTCATTCGATAGTCGCCGGGAGACTTGATTTCCCCGACAACCTGATGATAGCCGAGGCGATCAAGGCGTTCCTTGAGACGAGCTTCCTCGATGGACAGGCCGGGCTGAAGAAGAAAGGATGCCCCATAGATCAACAGAGGCGGATGCTCCTCGCTCCGCGGCAGCGCCAGGGTGGCCGAGAGGTACAAGCCATAGAGGCCCAGACAGCAGAGAGTGACGACACCGCTCCACGCAAGGGCCCGGCGACCGTTCTTCCACAAACCAGAGATTTCAGTCACCACGCCTCCTTGGATAACCTATTGGAATCTTACGCCATAACCCTAGACAAAGCGACCGACGTCCCGAACAAGCGCCTGATTTTTCACGCTATTCCACTTATACTGCATCCCGTCACGTCGTGGTCACACGACCACCATTTACATCTATATCGAAGCAACAAGCGTACCACTTTGTGACGGAGGGAACGAACAATGAACACCTTGCGAGCGTCTGCCGTGATGGTTGCCCTGGCTCTCTTAGTCGGAGGCTGCGAGAGCGGTCCCCAACCAGGCGTTGCCGGGGTCTATCAAACGTGGGATGACGTCATCACCCGATGGATCGGAGCCAACAAGACGGATTTGTATTACGAACTTGGGCCGCCAACTTTCCACCCAGCAGAATTGAAGGATGGATATGAGGAAATGGTCTGGGATATGACGATTCAGAGTATGCCGGGCCAAGCGCGAGAGTACAACACGCTTCCCCTCTACGGTGCCATTGAGAATTGCAAGCTCGTGTTTTTTGCTGATTTCAACGGCATCATCAAGTCCGGGCGGCGTATCGGATGTGACTGACACAGAACCAATTGACTTCCTCGCCGTAGCCGGAGCACACTGAAGAGGCTCGGCCACGCCAGAAACCCGGCTGGTGATCTTTGATGGCCGGATGCCCCACTCGCAGCACATCAAGCCGGACCAGTTCCAAGACCATTACCGGATCAACCAGGTCCTCTACTTCAAAGGCCACGACTGAGCGCTCACCCTGTCCATCGCCCTGGCGCGTTCGGCGACGACCCCGAACCGTGAGCGGTTCCGCCTGACGCACGTCTCCCAATGAGCGAGGAGGCCTCTATGAACCACCAGCGCACGTACAGCCGACGGACGTTCCTGACCGCCGCTTCGCTGGCGGGACTCGCTGCAGCCCAAGCCGCGCTCCATCCGCTGCAGGCTCAAACTCCTGACGCTCCGGCTCTGCCGGAAGATCCCACGAAGGTGCCCGGCGCATTGCCCAGCGCCTACGGGCAACGGTCGGCTTTTGAGCAGGCCCAGCGGCTGGCCGGATCATTCCGCTCTCTCACCCCGCTGCAGGAGCTCCACGGAATCGTCACTCCAGCTTCCTTGCACTTCGAACGACACCACAATGGGGTCCCGGTCATTGACCCCACCAGGCATCGCCTGCTGATCCACGGACTGGTCGAGCGGCCCATGATCTTCACGATGGACGAACTCAAACGATTTCCTGCCGTCTCACGCCTAGCCTTTATCGAATGTTCGGGCAATTCGGCGGGTGAATGGCGCGAACCCCGAGGACAGACCGTACAAGAGACTCACGGCTTGATGAGCACCAGCGAATGGACCGGCGTCGTGCTGGCGACGGTCCTGCGCGAGGTCGGAATGAGGCCCGACGCGACCTGGATGTTGGCGGAAGGAGCCGATGCGGCCGCCATGACCCGCAGCATCCCGCTTGCGCCCGTGTTGGAAGAGGCTCTGCTCTGCTACGCCCAAAACGGCGGGGCTTTGCGGCCGGAACAGGGCTATCCACTTCGGCTCCTGATCCCAGGCTGGGAGGGCAACGCCTGCATCAAATGGCTGCGGCGGTTGAAGCTGGGCAAGGCGCCTTCCATGACGCGAGAAGAAACCTCGCACTACACCGATCTCATGCCGGACGGCACCGCCAGACAATTCACCTTTGTGATGGAGGCCAAATCCGTGATCACCAGCCCATCAGGCGGACAGGAGATTCGGCCTGGCTTTGTGGAGATCCGCGGACTGGCCTGGAGTGGGGAAGGACGGGTGACGCAAGTCGAGGTGAGCACCGACGGCGGACAAACCTGGCAGCGAGCGCACCTGCAAGAGCCGGTCTTGTCCAAGTGTTCGACTCAGTTCCGTTTCCCCTGGCAATGGAAGGGACAAGCAGCGGTCCTCCAGAGCCGATGCACCGATGAGACCGGCTACGTGCAACCGAGCCGACAGGCCTTGGTCGCGGTTCGCGGGGTGAACTCCGTCTATCATTACAATGCCATCCAAAGCTGGAAAGTGTCGCGCGACGGGACGGTGCAGAATGTTCATGTCTAGGCCCTTTTGGTTGGCCATTGTCGGAGGGGTCAGCCTCGGAGTGGCCTGCGCATGGGCAGGCGGACCTCCAGGAGAAGGCTCAACATCGTATCACCTCGGCCGCCCGGCCACGGAAGCCGAGATCAGCGCCTGGAACATTGATGTCTTACCGAGCGGCGAAGGTCTGCC
>JAHWYE010000155.1 GCA_020028195.1 Nitrospirota bacterium | reverse complement strand
TTTTAACACCTCTTCGGTCTCCCCGCTGTTGGAGATGGCGATCAGCGCGTCGCGGCGGGCCAGCATGCCCAGATCGCCGTGGGTCCCCTCGGCAGGGTGAAGAAAAAACGCTGGCGTCCCGGTGCTGGCCAGCGTCGCGGCGATCTTCTGGCCGATGAGGCCGGATTTCCCCATACCGGACACCACCACCTTACCGGCACATCGGTAGAGCAGGTCCACCGCCTCGGTAAATCGATGATCGAGGCGTTCGAGCAGCCCGGCGATCGCTCGCACCTCGATTTCCAGAACGCGCTTTCCGTGCTCAATGCTCACCCGCCCACCTCCGGTCCCTTCCCTGCCGCCTCGCAGATCCGAACCAGTCGCTCCAGGAGCGGCTTCAATTGATGAAGCGGCACCATGTTCGGGCCGTCAGACAACGCGGACTCCGGATCAGGATGCACCTCCATAAAGAAGCCGTCGCAGCCGGCGCCGGCCGCCGCACAGGCCAAGGGAGCCACAAATTCACGCTGCCCTGCTGAACGGGTCCCTGCGCCTCCCGGCAACTGGACACTGTGAGTCGCATCGAACACCACCGGGTACCCGAATCCACGCATGATCGGCAGCGCGCGCATATCGACCACCAGATTGTTATAGCCGAACGACGCGCCTCGCTCGGTCAAGATTATACGGGAATTCCCGCAGCTCTCCAGCTTCTTGACCACGTTGCTCATTTCCCACGGCGAGAGAAATTGCCCTTTTTTCACGTTGACCACGCGGCCGGTCTTGGCCGCTGCCACCAGCAAGTCAGTTTGACGGCACAGGAAAGCGGGAATCTGCAGGATGTCGGCAGCCTCGGCCGCTCGCTCGGCCTCCTCCACACTGTGTACATCGGTCAGCACCGGCACTCCCACCTGCTCCTTCACTTTCCGCAGCACAGCCAGGCCTGCCTGAAGACCCGGGCCTCGGAACGATGCGATCGAGCTGCGGTTGGCTTTATCATAGGAGGACTTGAAGACATAGGGGATACCGAGGGCCCTCGTGATCTCCGCGATACGCTGTGCCGTCTCCATAGCGATCCGCTCACTCTCGATCACGCACGGGCCGGCGATCAGAACATGAGGATGGGACGCACCGATCTTGAAGGGACCGAGGTCAACTGCTTGCGTCATGGTCGGTAATTCCATCCAGGATAATCTTCTTCGGGATGCTCAAAATGGCCAGCCAACGCGGCCGCAGGGAGCGAGGACCCCGAGCCGTACTGCGAGAGTACGTTGAGGGGTGCGAGCGACCGAGAACAAAGTTGGGGGCCTTTTTCAGCATCCCGCTAGTGTCCGCATTTTCTTCGCAACGCCGCCCCCACGAATGCGCTGAAGAGCGGATGGGGCCGGTGTGGCCGTGACGTGAATTCGGGATGGAACTGAGTAGCCACGAACCACGGGTGCCCATGCAACTCGACAATCTCCACTAATCGTTCATCCGGTGACAGTCCGCTGAGCACCAGCCCGTGGGCAGTCAACATCTTGCGATAAGCGTTGTTGAACTCGTACCGGTGACGATGGCGTTCGCTCACCTCCGACACACCGTACGCCTTGTGGGCCACACTGCCCTCCAGAATGCGACAGGGATAGGCGCCCAGCCGCATCGTCCCCCCCTTCTCGCGGACGGACCGTTGATCCGCCATCAGATCGATGACGGGATGCGGCGTGGCCGGGTCGAACTCGGCACTGTTCGCGCCGGTCAAGCCGGCCGCATGCCGGGCCAGCTCAATCACGGCGCACTGCATGCCTAGGCACAGACCGAAAAACGGCACGCCACGCTCCCGCGCAAAGCGGATGGTCTGGATCTTTCCTTCAATGCCACGGTTGCCGAAGCCACCGGGGATCAGGATGCCTTCCGCATCTCGCAGCACCCGTTCGGTGCCCAGCCGTTCGATCTCCTCGGACTCGATCCAGTGAATGAGCACCCGAGTCTCGTGGTCAATGCCGCCGTGGACGAGGGCTTCCGCCAGGCTCTTGTAAGATTCCTTCAGCCCAACGTACTTGCCCACCAACGCGATGGAGACCTCATGTTTGGGATGTTTGATCTTCTGGACCAGCGCATCCCATTCCCGGAGATTGGGCGGGCCGGTCTCCAGTCGAAGCAATCGGACGATCAACTCGTCCAGCCCTTCCTTCCGGAACACGATCGGCACTTCATAGACTGTCTCCACATCCTTGGCCGTGATGACCGCCCCCTTCTCCACGTTACAAAACAAGGCGATCTTCTCCTTGAGGTCCGGCGGAAGATAGCGGTCGGTGCGACACAACAGGATGTTGGGCTGAATACCGATCTCGCGCAACTTGTTCACGGAATGCTGAGTGGGCTTGGTCTTCAGTTCACCAGCCGCCCCAATATACGGCACCAGCGTCAAGTGCACGTACAGGACGTTCTCGCGGCCAACGTCGTAGGGAATCTGCCGGATCGCCTCCAAGAACGGCAGGCTTTCGATGTCGCCGACCGTCCCGCCAATCTCGACGATCGCCACGTCGGTGCCCTTGGCCACAGTCAGGATGGCCTGTTTGATCTCGTCGGTAATGTGCGGCACCACTTGCACGGTCCCACCCAGGTAGTCCCCGCGCCGCTCCTTCCTGATCACCGAGTCATAGATCCGACCGGTGGTGTAGTTGTTGTCCCTCGTCAGCGTCAAGGAGGTGTAGCGCTCGTAATGACCCAGATCCAAGTCCGTCTCGGCCCCGTCGTCGGTCACAAACACTTCCCCGTGCTGATAGGGGTTCATGGTGCCCGGATCAACATTGATGTAGGGGTCCAGCTTGAGAAAGGTGATCTTCAACCCCCGGCTTTCCAGCAGATTGCCGATCGAAGCTGAGGCGAGTCCCTTCCCCAGGGAAGAGACCACCCCCCCGGTCACAAATATATATTTGGTCATGGCCACCTTCCCCATGAAAGCCGTGGGATCATGCCACACCTCATAGGAGCATTCCTACATCTTCGTGTTCCACCGAATGTCGTCATCCGTCTGCTTAACAAGGCACCGGCCGCTGCAAGACAAGTTCAGCTTCTTTCAGATCCTCCGGCGCATCGATGCGCAGCGACGGATGCGTGGTTTCCCAGACTCTGATCCGGATCCCGTGGTCCAGCGCGCGCAGTTGCTCCAGTTTTTCAGAATCCTCCAGAGGACTGGTCGGCATTTCAGCCAGGCGTAACAAGGTCTCCCGCGTATAAATGTAAATCCCGAGATGGACATAATGCAACCAGGCTACACTCTCCTGCGCCCCATCTCGCACATGCGGGATGGGCGCGCGCGAGAAATAGAGCGCCTCACCCTGCTGATCTGTGACCACCTTCACCACGCCAGGGTTCCGCGCCTCTGCCATCGAGGTGAGCCGCCGTTTGAGCGTGCCCATACCGGCACCGCTGGCCAAGAAGGGCATCACCAGGTCGGTGAGCAACTCGGGGTGCAGTATGATCTCATCGCCTTGGAGATTCACGAAGACCTGGGCTGGAAGCTGTCGCGCCACTGCCGCCACCCGGTCTGTCCCGGTCCGGAACGGCTCAGTGGTCATCACCACCGTCCCGCCGAACCCATCCACCGCGTCCCGGATACGGGCGTCGTCGGTGGCCACCAGGACCTGGCTAATCATTGGCGAGGCCTGCGCACGCTCATAGACGTGCTGGATGAGCGGTTTGCCCATCAGCATCGCCAAGGGTTTCCCGGGAAACCGCGACGATCCAAACCGAGCCGGGATCACGACCATGACTGGCGTGCCGCGGCTAGACATGCGTCAGCGCCTCGACCAACTGCTGTTGCGTGACAGTGGCAGTGCCGACCATCCCTACCACGATGCCGGCCGCCTGATTGGCGAGCATCGCTCCATCCCGCATGGAGGCGCCAGTGGCCAACGCGAGCGCTAAGGTGCCCACCACGGTATCGCCCGCCCCGGTCACATCATAGACCTGGCGCGCCATTGTGGGGATATCCCAGCGGCTCCCATCGGATCCAAAGAGGCTCATCCCCTTCTCGCCGCGGGTGACCAGAACGGACTGACAGCCCAAGCGCTGCCGAATGATCTCACCCGCCTCGTTGATCGCGCGGTCGTCCTCTCCATGCACACCGGCCGCCTGCACCACCTCCAGATGATTGGGGGTCACGACGGTCACCCCCTTATAATAGGAAAAGTGTTCCACTTTTGGGTCCACGATGATCGGGATGCGGCGGAGCGCTGCCAGGCGGGTGAGTTCCGCCATGAGCGACGCCGTAACCACTCCCTTGGCGTAATCCGAGACGACCAGGCAGGAAATCTCCCGTAGCCGTGATTCCACGTACCGGATAATGCGTCGCTGCAGTGGTCCCTTGATCTCTCCCCGACGCTCGACATCGAACCGGACCACCTGCTGATTGTGCGCAAGCACCCGTGTCTTGCGGGTCGTCGGCCTGTCTGGGTCAATGACTACACCGCCACGGCCCTGGCGCCGAACACCCAGCTCCTTGAGCAAACGCCGGCCACCCTCGTCCGCCCCCACGACCCCGCAGATGTCGGCCCGTCCGCCGAGCGACAGAATGTTATTGAAGACATTGGCGGCCCCACCAAGCTGAAGTGACTCGGAATCCACGTGGACCACGGGCACCGGAGCCTCGGGCGAGATGCGACTGACCTTCCCCCAGATATAATGATCGAGAATCAAATCGCCCACCACCAAGACTCCGGCCTGGGGGAACCGCTGAATGTGCTGCTGCAGCGCACGAAGCCTGGAGCGAGGCACAAGGTTGCCCTCCCCTCTCCGCATACCTCCTCCTAACACCCTCGTGCCAGGTTTGGCTAGTGAATCGCCTTGCCGAGTCGTTCCCATCGCACCCACTGCTCCCAGTGACCTTGCCCGCTCCAGGACCAATAGATCCTGAAGGCCTTCCCCCTGATCTTCTGCGCGCTCACATACCCCCAAAACCGGCTGTCCAG
>JAHWYE010000023.1 GCA_020028195.1 Nitrospirota bacterium | reverse complement strand
CGACGCGACGGAAATGGCGAAGACCTGGAAGGAGGGATATCTCAAAGGACTGGAAGCCTCCTTGGAGTGGCAAGAGCAGAGCGAACATTTGGTTAAGGACGCAGTCAGGCAGGGATTGGCGGCTCCCCGGCAATGGCTCGCCTCGTACAGGGACTTGCTTGTGATGCATTATGATCAGATCCAAGGACAAACGAACGGGGTGTCGAATCCGTTCTTGGACTTCACCCGGCAAGTTCTTCAAACCTCCCAGGACGTGGCTGAACCGCTGTTGAAGACCGCAGCGGATGCCTGTGAGACTGCCTTTGAATATTATGAGACTTCGGTGGCTGGTCCGTCCCGGAAGTTTGCGCTAGAGATCAACAAGAAGGTGATGGACACCGTCATTCCCAACTAAGCCCTCTGGGGTGTAGGCACAAGCTCTGAGGGCTGAGGGCGGAAGAGCAAGTTTCCGTTTTCTCAGTCCTCAGCTTCTGTGTCCCCTGTTCAACTGCCGTAGGAAGGCCTGTAAGTGAGCAGTTCCCGGCCGCGATCTCCCTGAAGAGCGGTCCACCTAGAAATCGCTTGATCGGCTGGTATTCTCCCTCTTCTAGAGCCTCCACACACACCGTCCCTTCCACGATCAGGGTGAGGTGAAGCCGCATTTTGGTCCGCAGATGGGTATGGATGGGTGGCCGATTTTTTACCTCTTCCCTAACGACCTGTGAATGAACTACACTATGAGGCTCCACGACACATTAGAGGTCTCTAGAATGATGATTATTGAGATAGAGTTCATGAGGAAAACATGCGGCAACTGACGAGTAATCGCGGATCATCTCTACCCATATTGCCAGTTGCTGTGACTCCGGTGCAAGGAGGTTAGCCATGAGACAGGTGGTTATCGCTGGGGCAGTGCGGACTCCGATCGGGAACTTGAATGGGGTGCTCAGCAATGTGAGCGCCACGACCCTGGGAAGCTGCGTGATTCGGGAGGCATTACGCCGGGCTAACATTCCGCCTGAGGTGGTAGACGAAGTGATCATGGGGAATGTGCTCACAGCGGGCCTCGGTCAGGCTCCTGCCCGGCAGGCAACGAAGGGAGCGGGGCTCGCGGATGCGGTGAATGCCACCACGATCAACAAAGTATGCGGATCAGGTCTGAAGGCCGTCATGCTGGCCTGCCAGGCCATTCAGGCTGGAGATGCCGAAGTGGTTGTGGCGGGGGGCATGGAAAGCATGAGCCGGGCTCCATATCTGCTGGAAAAGGCCAGGTCTGGGTACCAGGTGGGGCACGGGGAACTCGTTGACAGCATGATCAAGGACGGGCTCTGGGATGTCTACGGGAATCTCTCTATGGGGGCGTGCGCGGAGCTGTGCGCCGCCAAGTATCAATTCTCACGGGAACTGCAGGATGACTTCGCGGTTCAAAGTTACACCAGAGCGTTGAAGGCCCAACAGGAGGGTTGGTTTCGCGAAGAGATCGTCGAGGTTGAGGTCCCAGGAAAACCAAAGCCACTGCAGATCCGGGATGATGAACGGCTCACCCGTTTCGACGAACCCAAGTTGCGTCGGCTTCCCCCGGCCTTTCAGAAGGATGGCACAGTGACGGCTGGGAATGCATCCGGCATGAATGATGGGGCCGCTGCGATGGTGGTCCTCTCTGAGGAGCGAGCTGACGCCTTGGGGGTTAAGCCGCAAGCGAGAATCGTAGGGTACACCCAGAAGGCAGTGGCACCTGAATGGTTCACGATCGCACCGATCCAAGCGATTACAGCCCTTTTGAGCAAACTGAAACTCGATGCCCGCCAAATAGATCTCTACGAGGTCAACGAGGCTTTTGCGGTTGTGACCATGGCAGCACTTAAGGAACTGAGGCTGGATCCGGACCGGGTCAATATCCATGGCGGGGCCGTAGCCCTCGGCCACCCAATTGGGGGCAGCGGCGCGCGGATCCTCACGACGCTGCTTTATGCATTAAAGCGGACTGGGGGCAAGCGCGGGATCGCGAGCCCTTGCATCGGAGGAGGAGAGTCGGTGGCTGTTGCAGTGGAATTGGTGGACTAACCCTCTCCGGGAGTAGCGGGAGGGGTTCTGCTAGCCTCTCGACGGGAGGAAAGCCGTCGACGGGCTGGTGGAGGAAAAATCTGGGGAGCAGCAGATGGGAAATAATAGCTTAAAAGATCGGGTGGCCCTGGTGACCGGGGCGGTGGGGGGGATTGGACAGGCAATCTCCCAGTATCTGGCTGAGGAAGGTGCAGTGGTGGGCCTCAACTATCTCGTGGAGCCGGATGAAGTTGCAGAGGCCTTCCTGAAAGAGTTTACCCACAAGGGCTATCGCGGCAAGCTGTATAAGGCAGATGTTTCCAAGTTTGAAGACACAACGCAACTGGTCGAAAAAGTCTCGAAAGATTTCGGCCGGATTGACATCCTCGTGAATAATGCTGGGATCACGATTGATAGGACTCTCAAGAATATGACTCCTGACCAGTGGGAGAAGGTGCTCGCGGTGGATCTCTCTTCGGTCTTTAACTGCTCGAAGGCAGTGATTGGTCAGATGCTCGAGAGAGGCTACGGACGGATCATCAGCATCACTTCGGTCGTGGGACAGAAAGGAAATTTTGGACAGACCAATTATGCAGCGGCAAAGGCCGCGATTATCGGGTTCACCAAGTCCCTTGCCCTGGAAACAGCAAAAAAAGGGATCACCGTCAACGCCGTTGCCCCTGGGTTTGTGAAAACAGCAATGACAGGCCAGATGCCCAAAGAGGTTCTCGATAAGATCGTGGAGAGCATTCCAGTTGGACGGATGGCCGAGCCATTGGAGATTGCCCGAACGGTCTTATTTTTAGCGGATGAGAAATCCTCCTATATCACTGGCCAAGTCTTCAGTGTGAACGGTGGACTGTACATGTGAAGTGTGGTGCCGTAGTCGCTCTTTCTTGGTGCGGCTTTACAGTCCGTTGTTGGAAGGATACTCCGGTCAATGAACAATCCAGTTGTCATAGAAGCGTGGCTTCGTCTGATGCAGGAAACGATGCAGGGAGCTGGCCGAGCACAGGAGACGCTTCGCGGGCTGGGTGAGGCATGGAAGTCCCCAGAGGAGCTGAACAGATGGATGGAAAGTGTTCCTCCTTTGAGAAGTGGTTTCTCCAGCTCAGAGGAATTTCGGGAGTGGATGCAAGAATGGTGGAAGATGATGGGCGTCGTTCCACGCTCTCAGTACCTCGAACTTTTGGAAAGATATGACGTCTTGAGGACTAGGCTTGAAGAGGCGGAGGCGACGATACAGCGGCTGCGGGCCACCCTGGGAGTCAAAGGGCAGGAGAAGCAAGCGAACGAGATTTTGGATCATTGGGAGACAGCTACTCACGCGGCCTTGAAGGCGCAAAGCGAGTGGCTGCGGACTTGGACAGACATTTCTGGCAAATCACAAGAACCAACATGAGAAAGGAGAGGTGACACCATGGAAGGGACCAAGCAGGCTCAAGAGATATTCAACAGCTGGATAGACACTCAGAAGAAGATGTGGGAGGAGTGGTTTAAGGCCACACAGGGGTTCGGGAAGGCACAGGGTACGGAGGCATGGAGGAAGACCGTTGAAGCTTGGGAACAGTCTCTCAAGAAGAACCTCAATCTTCAGATGGAGTGGACCAAGCTCTGGGCCGATGGGTTCACCAGTGTGCGCGGTAACCCTGAGGACCTGATTGAGTGGGCGCAACAAGGTCAGGACATGATGAAGCGGTGGGCCGAGACCCAGATGCAGCTCTGGATGGGATGGTTCGAGATTATGAAGAAGCTCGACCCAGCTACGCCGGGTGGAGGCTGGCAGCGAGAGGCTGAGAAAGTGGTACTGATCTGGCAGGATGCCGTGAAGAAGGCGCTCGACGCCCAGGTAGAGTGGGGCCGTGTCTGGACCGCAGGACAAACCAGCAGAAAGCCAAAAGATCAGGCGAAGATTTAGGCCTACTGAGAACGAAGGGGAGCCAATCGCTATGTCCTGGAACGAAGAGGCTGACACCATGGTCAAGGCCTTCACTGAGGCACAGACTAAGATGTGGGAGAGTTGGTGTGATCTGATACGGACCGCGCCTGCGCCAACGATGCCCTCTTACTCCGGTGTGGTAGACCAATGGCGGGAGATTGCTTCACAGGGGCTGAAAGCCTGGACTGGCGAATCAGAACAGGTTGTCAAGGATCTGGCCAAGCAACTCCTGAGCGCTCAGGATGTCGGGATGCGCTTCTTCGAGCTGTCACTGAGCACCTGGAAGGCAATGGCTCCAAAGATCGAGTCCGGGCAGGATTGGCAGGCGGTGCTTGACAGTTATTCTGCTCAGTTCCGTCAGCAGTTCCTTCAGGCTCCTCATGGGGGGGTGGCGGCTGTTGAGGGTACAGCCGAGCTGTGGCGACTGTATCTGGAACAATGGCAAAAGCTGGGACAGCCGTGGGTCGAGTCATTGCGCCGGACGCCAAGGCACTTCGGCCAAGCTGCGATGGGTGATGGTTCCGCCCCGATTGAATTGATGAATCTCTACTGGGACGCGTACGAGCGGACCTTCGGCCGACTGCTCGAAAGTCCAAGCCTGGGATATTCCCGCGAACTGAACGAGCGACTGCTGAAGGGATTTAATGCCTGGCTGGAGTTTCGTCGGGCAAGTCACGAATACCAGGGTGTGCTGGCTGGGACGTGGGCCAAGGCGTTCGAACAGTTGAGTCACAAGCTTGTTTCAGTAGCCCAAGCCGGAGAAAAAATCGAAAGCCTTCGTCAACTGCTCTTTCTGTGGATCGACGTCATTGAAGAGGCTTTTCTGGGCGTCTTTCGCTCAGAGGAGTACATCCAGGTGCAGGGACGGTTGGTGGACACGGCGATGGCCTATCGGATCCACGAGCGGGAAATCGTTGAAGGGTTTTTGAAGGTCAGCCATGTGCCCTCGCGAAGCGAGCTGGACGAGGCCTACCGGAGAATCTATGAGTTGGGCAAGGAAGTCAAAGAGCTCAAGAAAGCGTTGCAGGGAGTCACAGGAGGGCGGTCCGCCCAGAGGAAGGTTCAAAGCTAAGGGGGCATCGCACAAGCCCCTAGTCGATGAGGCGAGGTTGAGCGAAACGATCATGGACATGAGTCACGACCAAGGAAGGAGCAAGCAGGAACATGATCCCGTTTCCGTTACTTCTTAAGCCTGAGGAGGCCTTTCGTCAGCTGACGGAACTGAACCGAAAGGTTGTCCAGGGGATCGAAAGCCTCAGCCGTATCCGACATGACGAATTTCGGGTCGGGCCGACAGCAAAAGAGGAGATCTACCGAGAGGACAACATCGTCCTCTACCGGTACACCCCGATGGTGGAGCGTCCGTTTCATGTTCCCATCTTGATCGTCTACGCGCTGGTCAATCGTCCCTATATGGTGGATTTGCAGGAAGATCGATCACTCGTTCGTAATTTGCTCAAGTTGGGCATGGATGTCTATCTGATCGACTGGGGCTACCCGACGCGGGGGGACCGTTGGCTGACGCTCGACGATCACATCAACGGCTATCTCAACAACTGTGTTGACGTCGTGAGTGAGCGGCACGCGTTGGATCAAATCAACCTCCTCGGAATTTGCCAGGGAGGCACGTTCAGCCTCTGCTACAGCGCGATCTATCCGGAGAAGGTCAAAAACCTGGTGACCATGGTCGCCCCAGTTGACTTTCATGTGGAGGAGGGACTGCTGAATTCTTGGACCGGCTGTGCCCCCGGGCGAAAGAATATTGATATCGATCTGCTCGTCGATGCGTTTGGAAATATCCCCGGGGAGTTCATGAATTTCGGGTTCTTAGTGTTGAAGCCATTCCAGTTGAGTATTCGGAAATACTATGAGTTAATCGACATCCTGGACAACAAGGAAAAGCTGCTGAATTTCCTCCGCATGGAAGAATGGATCTTTGACAGTCCAGACCAGGCCGGAGAAACGTTCAGGCAGTTCATAAAGGACTTTTACCAAGACAACAAGTTGATTAAAGGTCAGGTGAAAATCGGGACAAAGCAGGTGGATCTAAGAAAGGTCAGCATGCCGGTCTTGAATGTCTACGCCGAGCAAGATCACCTGGTGCCGCCGGCGTCCTCCATCGCGCTGGAAAGACATGTAGGGACTGCCGACTATACGGCGCGTTCCTTTCCGGTCGGACACATCGGGATGTATGTGAGTGGGAAAGTGCAGCAAGATCTGCCTCCCTTTATTGCGACCTGGCTTAAAGCCAGAGGGTAAGCCCCTTCCTCCAGGGTGCCGCATGGGCCATGCCGGCGCCATTATCACGGGCGGCAAGGGCACAGCAACCGAGAAGATGGCTGCGCTGGAGGCCGCCGGTGTCCGCGTTGTCCGCAACCCCGCCGAAATCGGCGCCACCGTTAAACAGGCTCTCGGGAGCTCATGACGAGTCCTCCCGAGTCGCTCGCCAGCCAGGGCAACGACAACCCAATCGAGCAGAAAAATGAGCCTGCAGAGCCCCAGGAGGCTTGCCGGGGCGCCAAGGGGAAGAAACGACGGTGAGGGCAATCTTCCTGGGAGCTGTGACAGGCCTGCTCCTGCTCACCGCCTGTTCGACGGTCGGCCCTCCTCGGACCTATTTCAACGAGGACGTCTCCGCCCGCTACTATTCGACTCAATCGGGGCGCATCCTGAGGGTGGACAGCGATGGCATGGTGCTGAATGTCACGTGCCATCCGCCGAGCCTGGTAAGGGGCTTCCCGCGGCAGGAGTTCCCGAAGCCACCATGCGAAGGCGGGCTCGACGGGGTCCTCGGGAAGACCAGGAAGATCGGGGAAGACTGGGATATGACGAGCTATGACATAGCCCCGGAAACGGGGACGTGCAAATCGCTGTTTCCCTTTTTTCGAAACGAATGGTTGGAGGACAAACGCCACTCGTGCTGGCACCGAGTGTGGGAAGTCCCTGCCGCAGTGGTTTTCTACCCGTCCTTCGCTATCGTCGTCATAGGGGCGATCACGTCCCCGATCTGGGTGCCTCTGCTACTTCTTTAAGAGGTCGTTGACGCATCTCGCATCGCCATAACGGCGCAGCCACCCGAGCCGGCGTTCTTCGGGACGATCTCCTCGTCGGTCAGACCGAAATCCCCCAGAGAGCTTTCGCAAGGATTCCGATTGCGTATGTCACGCCGACCGCGACGGCGATGATGATGAGGTTGAGCAGGATACGCCGCCTGATGTTCATGCCGGACAGAAAGGCGAGGAGCGTGGAGACCAGGATCACCATGCTGCCGGCCGCCACGAGCGAGGACAGCGCGTTCGTCGCACCGAGCAAGACCGGCAGCACAGGGACCATGGCGCCCGCGAAATAACTGCACCCTACCACCACGGCTGAACTAAGGGGCTGCTCCTCCATCCGCGACGAGCCGGTCTCCTCGCCCAGGAATTGCTTCTTGTCGAACTGCGTGCCTTTGACTTCCTTCTCGGAGCTCAGCGCGGCATAGGCGCCGGCGCCCATGGAGAGCGATCCGGCCACCGCCGTGGTCGAGGCGGCGATCAGGACCGTGACCGCATCGCCGAAGGCGCCGAAAAAACCGCTCACCGCGCCCAGGATCTCGACCAGCCCGTCGTTCAATCCGAGAAAGATGTTCCGAATCTTCTCCGGATTGATTTTCCGCTCGGTGAGCTGGGTGACCAGGACATCTTCATGCTTGAACTCATCCAAGAGGATGTCCTTCAGCGCCGCCCCCAGCGGCTGGTCCTTGTAGACTTTCCAGACAGACAGGTACTTTCGCACGCCATGCACCTCAATCGCTTCGAGCACCAGATGCACGGCTGTTGTTCCGAAGACGCGGCAGACCAGCACAAAGAACCAGAGTTTCAGGCGGCGTCCGAAATCGAGGGCGGTGAGCCTGGTGTCGAAAAACCGCTGCCAGAAGGCCAGGTGCTCCGCCTCGACCCGGACCAGCTCATCCAGCACCTTCTGAGAGTCCCGATCCGTGATCTCCCGCAAGGCCTTGTAGAGCGACAGATCGAACAGCTCATCCAGAATCAGGGCCCGCGCCAGTTTGGGATCATGTTGGAGGGCAGCAGCCATTCGCAGGTCGTCGTGGGTGTGGCGGGATTATAACAGAAAAGTCCCTTGTCCCCTTTATTTGGCCCCGGCCTACTCTGGAACCTCATCCGTAACGTCGCCGTCTCAAGCCACCACCATACGTGCCTTCCGAAACCCCGGCAAAACAGGCGCACCTCGAGTCCCTGGTGTCTGTCCACGCTGTAGACAATGCTGTCAACGTCGTTTGCATTCTCGCTCTTCCCTCCTGGCAACTCTCATCTCCGCGCCGCAAGCCTAGGCCACAGACTTGACGAGTGTATTCAATTGGTTAGACATGACTGGCCTCTAAGCGTCGTCTTCAGATCTACATGGCACCCTGCTTGCGTAATAGAGAGATCGAGAACAATGAGAACCGCTTCACCAGGAGGGTACCATGAGACTCCTCGAAGAATTCCTGATCTCCACGCTGAGCTTTACGGCCACGATATTTTTGATCTGGCGCATCTGGAAGTGACCCTCCCGAGCCTCCGGCGATGCTGCGGGCATCGAGGGAGAGGGACTGAGGAACGACGGAGGGAGACCAGGCCAGGAAGAGAGAAATGGCGGGAATGTTGAACCTACGCGACCGAACGATCGACAGGGGGGAGCCATGGAAGCTTTAGGAATCTTCTTCGCAGCGTTCACCTTGGGGATGTTGGGACTCTGGATCGCCGTGGTCCAGATTGAGAAGTGCGAAACGGACGCCACCCCGCGTTCCGGCGCTGAGCCCATTGAGGTCAAGAAAGCAGCCTGAGCACCAAGCGGTCCTCCTCATAGCGATGAGCACGACATACGGGCGATGTCCTGAGGACAGGAGGTCACAATGTCAGAGCCTCGCTACTCAGAAGCGGTAAAGATAACGTGGCTGCTCGTCTGGCGTGGTGTCTTGCTCGGTCTGTTCCTGCAGGTCGCAGTGGGTCTTATCAGCGGCTTTATCGGAAAACTGGTTGGTGCTCCGAAGCCATTGCTCCTTGGACTGAACAATATCGTTGCAATGGGACTCTGGTTCTTTTGGATGTATCCGTACCTCGTGAGCATGATATTTGAGAAGCACTTTAGGGGCTTTCGAGTGCTGGTCGTTCGTGATCACGAGGTTGCGGTCCCCTCAGCGGTCCAACTCCGCAAAGCGGCATGAGGTATCAGCATCCGCACCGTCCGCAATCCCACCGACATTGGAATCACCGTCAAAGTCGCCACGGGCCGCTGACTCTTACGCAATGGGCTGAGAGAGAAGACTCATTCATATCCACGTTCCGCCAGATGCAACTGAACGACAGCGCGTCCCACGCGGGATGATTTCATTTTGCGCATATCGCGCTCTATGGTACGTTTAACGCGCGTGAGGATTGAGAGCGATCCACCCAGGAGGAGGACGAGATGGCGAAGATTGATGCCTTATTCAAGGTGATGCTTGATGAAGGCGCGTCGGACCTCCACATGGCGTCCGGCCAGAAGCCGGCCCTTCGCATCCACGGCGAGATCAAGCCGTTCGACAGTCATAACGTACTCGACCATTACCAGCTGCGAACGATGCTCTTCGAGATTACGCCCGACAATAAGAAGGCAGACTTTGAGAAGACCGGTGATGTGGATTTCGGCTATGAGCTTCCAGGAGTCGCTCGCTTCCGGGGCAATATGTTCCAGCAGAAATTCGGCTGTGCGGCAGTCTTTCGGCAGATTCCGAGCAAGATACTGTCCACCCAGGATCTGGGACTTCCCTCAATCCTGACGCGTGCGGCCATGTTGCGCAAGGGACTCGTCCTGGTCACGGGCCCCACGGGGAGTGGGAGATCCACGACCCTGGCCGCCATGCTCGATCACGCCAACAGGAATCGGAAGGACCACATCATGACCATTGAGGACCCGATTGAGTTCGTCCACCAGGGTCAGGGCTGTGTCGTCAACCATCGGGAGGTCGGGGTACACACGGAGTCATTTACCACCGCACTGAGAGCCGCCCTCAGGGAAGACCCGGACATCATTCTGATCGGCGAAATGCGGGATCCGGATACAATTCGCCTTGCGGTGGAGGCTGCGGCCACTGGACAGCTGGTCTTCGGGACTCTGCGTACGACAAGTGCCGTCAAGGCCGTGGACGCCGTGATCGAGGCGTTTTCCTATGAGGAGCAGGGGAAGATCCGCACCAGCCTCTCCACCAGCCTGAAACTCGTCGTCGCGCAGAACCTCTTTAGACGCATTGATATAAAAGGGCGATGTGCAGCGCTGGAAATTCTGGTCTGCACGAACGCTATCGCGACCCTGATTCGCGAGGAGAAGACCTTTCAGATCGCGTCGGCGATGCAGTCGGGCAAGACCGCTGGGATGCAAAGTTTAGATGACGCGATCCTCGATCTCCTGAACAAGAAGTGGATTAGTCCCGAAGAAGCATACGAGAAGTGCAACGAGAAGGCCAAGTTTGCCTCGTTCCTGAACACCCCGCCTGATGAGCTGACGTGAGCTTGGCTCCGTCTGGTGGATCACTTCTCCAGCTCCGCCGCCGCTCTCTTCACCTTGTTCAGGGCTTCCTGCCTCTTGGCCTCCAGGTGGGCGATCTGCTTGTTCAACTCTGCCCGCGCCTCGGCGGAGGCGTTTGCGGCCTGAGCCCGCAGCCGCTTGATCTGGGCCTCGAGGGCATCGACCTCAGCCTGGAGGGCCTTGTCGAGCGCCTGCTTCCGTGAGGTCGCGAATTCCGTGGTGGTGTCGACGGCCTCTCGCGTCTGTCGCTTCAGCTCCTCTACCGCCTTAGGAGCAGTAGTTTTCCCCCAGTACTCCCAGACCCCGTACCCGGCCGCAGCCAGGAGCGCGAAGATCACCAACCCTTTGACCGCCGATCCTGATTTCTGCTTGCTCATCGGTTGTGCTCCTTTATTCCGGCAGGCCGGCCCCCGGCTCTCCCGGACCAGCGACCGCGGAAGTCCGCTTCAGCGAGCGAGAGCCGACACAAGACTTCTAGTCCCCAAGGGAGGTGTCTGTCAAACCCGGGCCAGCTCATCCTCGCCCTTCGTTTACTCGACAACGTGGCCTGTTCCCCTATGTTGTCCCCAAAGGAAAGACTTGACTCTCTGCATAGGACTTTGTATCAAGCATCTAGCCCGCACGATTCATGGCGGTTCGTGGCGTCCACCCCTTGCATTTCTTAAGAGCAAGGGGTACCCGGCAGTCGCGTGAGAGGGGGACCCGTTGCTCTTCTCGTTGCAATGGGTCAGGGAGGAGCCGAGAGGGACCGAGGCATACTTGAAACAGTACGTTGAGGGACTGAGCGGCGAGCCCGCCCGCCTGCACGCCGCAGGAGTTGCGTGCAGGCCTAGACCCATTGCTCCAGGTATGCAATGGGTGCCCCAGCAGCGAATCC
>JAHWYE010000154.1 GCA_020028195.1 Nitrospirota bacterium | reverse complement strand
TGCAGACGGCTACCCCGCCAACTGCCATGGAACCGGAAATCATCCGTAACCGGTTATGGAGATCATCTTGCTTGACCAAGGCAAGCCAAGCGGAGGCCAGCAGCATCCCTACGCCGAGGGCTGACCAGAGCCCACCGAGCTCGACTGGCCCGACGCGCAGCGACTGCTTCGCGAAGACGGGGAGGAGAAAGACGAAGGCGCTCGCGCCCAGACTGTACAGAGTGGCGGTCATCATGAGGACGAAAACCGTCCGCTGCTGGACGAACACAAATCGAAATCCGACCAATAGCTCCTGCACCAATGTCCCAAATGTGCCCTGCCTCTGGCTCCGGGCACAGACTTCACGAACCCGGATCGGCATCAGACAGAAGGCTGAGATCAGAAATGTAGCTGCGTTCATGTACAGGACGTTCTGTGCCCCAATGAACGCGATCCCGAACCCGCTCACCACCGGGCCGACCAGGATGCCAACGTTGGTCGTGCTCTGGATCAAAGCGTTCGCCGCTGTGAGTTGCGACCGATGTACGATCTGTGGCACAGCCGAAGCCAAGGCGGGCCCGAAAACCGTCGAAACGATTGCCGTCAGGAACACCAGGAGATACAAACGCTCCAGCGAGAGCGCGTTGAGGGCGAAGAGCACGGGAATGAGAAGAACTAGCAGGGTACGGAGGAGATCGATCCAGATCATGACCGGTTTCTTGGGTAACCGATCGAGATAGACGCCGATCAGCGGCCCCAACACCAGGGGTGGGATCGTCTGCAACAATCCGATCGCCACCATCTTGAGCGCCGACCCGGTGAGCTCGTAGACGAACCAGAGCAGCGCAACTCTGTTCAGACCATCTCCGATCTGAGAAATCAGTTGACCTGAAAAGAGGAGACGAAAATCGCGTGTTCTGAGCAGCTGCCACCCCGAGCCGACGCACCCGCGCGATTCCGCCGGTACCGTAGGCATATCAGCCTCCTCAGCCATTCAGCCCTCTACTCATGAGGATCAAACCAACCCATGAACGGTCCACGAAGATCCATGGACCACTCTCTTGGCGTCGGCAACGGCAAAGGCTTCCGTATCACTGATGAGGTGCTCATAGACTTTGAGATAGTCTTGGACCATCCGTTCCACTGTAAATCGCTCTTCAAACGCCTGCCGACAGCGATGCCGGTCGAGGAGAGATACCCGCTTGACGGCATCGGCCATCTTGCCCAAGTGGTCGCAGACGAAACCGGTGACGCCGTCGTCGATAATTTCCGGGATCGAGCCCCGGCGATAGGCCAGGACTGGTGTCCCGCAGGCCAGCGATTCGATGAACACGAGACCAAAGGGCTCGGGCCAGTCAAAGGGTGCGATGAGCGCATACGCCTCCCCGAGAAAATCGTCTTTCTCGGCGTCGGTCAACTCCCCGACATATTCCACCAAAGGATGATCCATCAACGGCTCAATCTCGGTATGAAAATAATCGCGATCTGTCGGATCCACCTTGGCCGCAATCCGCAACGGGAGCCCTACGCGCTTCGCGATTTCAATCGCATGATCCAGCCGTTTCTCCCGCGCGATGCGTCCCAGGAAGGCGAGATATTTCCCTGGCTGGGGATGGAATGAGTAGAGGTCGCTGGGCAAGCCGTGATACACGGTGGCTTCCCAGTTCGCCCAGGGGAGTGGCCGGCGCTGAGCGTCTGAAATAGATACTAACGGTCTCTCGGCAAACTCACGGAAGAGAGGGACATATTCGGCCAGATCCAGCCGGCCGTGCAACGTGGTAACGACCGGCACGCTGCAGCGGCGCGCAAGCGGAAATCCGACGAAGTCCAAATGAGAATGGATGATGTCAAAATCGTTCTGTAAACGGAATGCCCGTTCTTGCAATAGGGTTAGCGGCGCGCTGGGATTACAGATGCCGGTGTTCAGGCGAAGCGCCCGTGGGCAGATCGGCTCGAGACGGGCGGCTGTCCTGGAGTCGCCACTGGCAAATAACGTCACGTCGTGGCCCAACCGGACCAATTCCTCAGTGATATAGGAGACGATCCGCTCCGTTCCGCCATAGCATCGTGGCGGGACACTTTCCCATAGTGGAGAGACTTGCGCGATGTTCATCTTCTCTTCTCCTTTGCGTGCGGTTAGTCTTGGATGTTGATCCAGTGCCAGGCAGCCTTCTAGGGCGCCGTCTTACTGGGCCGGTTTGATCGCAATGGCGTAGCCCTCCTCCGACACCGCGGCCTCAATCTTGTCTCCAGTGGAGACCCTTCCGTTCAGATCCAGCTTGGTCTTCTCATTCACACGCACCGGCACCTCGTTGCCTGTTTTCTCCCTGACCACATAAATTTGATCCTTCGCGTCAAGGACCTCTAGCCCTTGAGCATTCCGCGTCAGAAAGAAGGCCCCGGCGACCATTTGTACTTCTCCTGTCACAGTCGTGGACTCCAAGGTTAAGGGGTCTGCTAGCGGCTCGGTGTCATGAATGGGCGAGGCCTTTTGGCAACCCCATAGGACGAGCAGTGCTATTACTACAGCAAGCTTTTTCATGATCATGCCCTCCCTGCTCAAAGAGATGGTTCACCCCGCTCGCTTACTGTGTTGGCTTGATGGAGAGAGCTTGGCCGTCCCTCGATACCTGGGCTTCGACCTTATCCCCAACTTTGACGGTGCCGTCGAATTGGGTAGTCTTGCTGACTTGAACCAGCACTCCCCTGCCTGCTCCATCTTTCACCACCAAGACTTGGTCTGCGGCCATGATCACTTCTCCCTTGACTGTCTCGGAAACAGCCCCCGATGGAGCTGGCAGAGAAGTAGCCGCGAGACCCTGGCTGCTACTTGACATAATGACGGCCAGGACGAGAGCGAATGGCTCAGCCCACACTGCACTTCTTAGGATCTTCAGGCCGTTGATGTTCATACCAGACCTCCCCATCGAAGAAGATTGTTCACGTTCGTACCGGCCACTTGTTTCTTCCGAGAACGAAGACCGCGGGACCCTTAAACGGCTACCCGGAGCCATGCACTTCATCTGTGCAAGCGGCGGACCCTCATACGCGAGAGTTTGCCATAACCTAAGAATGGCTCAATTTTCAACAAGATAGGGGCTTGGTGGCAGAAGGAGTGGCTTGTGCCATTCCACTCAAGTGGAACGTCCTGTCAGCCGATTCAGGCCTGATAATCTATCGAACCTATCGTTCTATCAGGAAGATTTTGACAGGGGATAAGTTGTCTGGCTCAGAGCAGTTCGTCTCGCAGAGAAAACTGAGCTTTTTGACGAGTTTGAAAAACTTGGCAGGGTGACAATCGTGAGTTGCAGGCTTTTTTTACTAGGTACTGCGGTGTGTTGTGACCTCGTCTTTCATTTTCTCACTAAGATCTCAACTTGCCCCTCTCTCCGCAGGAGGTTGATCCCAACATCCTGTGCATGACGTTCCAGGGACAGATCCACTGACGATTTTCCAATTTTGAGGTTTTTAATCTGGATCTTCTCAAGAAATACCGGCAAGAGAGGGCACGAAAAACAGATTTTCGCTTCATGCGCGTGAATTGAGAGTCCGAGACAGGCCTGCAGAAGCATGAAGACAGAGGCGGCCGACCAGGCTTGTGGAGCGCAGGCGACCGGATAAAGAGTTGGGCTTTCGCCATGGCGACGAACAAATCCGCAGAAGAGCTCGGGCAGACGGTGGAGATCGACAAAGAGACTGGCGTCGAATAGTCCAGTCAAGATCTTAAGGGCCGACTCCTTGAGCCCATAGCGTGCCAGCCCGATAGCAATGAGCGCGTTGTCATGGGGCCAGACCGAGCCGTTATGATAGGACATGGGGTTATACCGTGTTTCCGAGGCCGCGACCGTACGGACTCCCCATCCGGAAAAGAAGTCTTTCCCTAAAAGAGACTCCGCAGTGCGTCGTGCATGCGCTTGGCTGGCAATTCCGGTGAAGAGACAGTGGCCGGCATTTGAGGCTCTCACCTTGCACTGTCTCTTTTGGCCATCCAATGCGATCGCGTACATGGACAGGTCTTCACACCAAAAGGCCTCTTCAAACCGTTCTTTGAGAGTTTCAGCTTGGCGCAAGAGCGGCTGGACTATTTCAGCACGCCCCAGAACGGAGGCCAGGTCGGCCGCTCTGCGCTTGGCTTCGTACACATATCCCTGAACTTCACACAAGGCAATGGGACCATCCGCCAAAGTCCCATCCGCATGAAACACAGCGTCACGGGAATCCTTCCAACCCTGATGAACGAGCCCCTTGGGGGAACAGCGGGCATACTCGACGAATCCATCGCCATCCCTATCGCCATACGTATCCATCCATCGCAGGGCGAGCTCGATGTTTGGCCAGATTTTCTCAATAAGGGCGTGATCCCCTGTCCGGTCGTAATAGGCCCCAGCCAGCAAGACAAAGAGTGGCGTTGCGTCGACGCTTCCGTAATAGCGCCCGAAAGGAACCTCACCTAATGCGGCCATCTCACCTTTGCGGCTTTCATGGAGGATCTTGCCCGGTTCAGCGTCCTGTTCAGGGACGATCTCAGTGGCCTGGGAGGACGCTAGGTAGGCCAACACACCCCTGGCAATCTCCGGGTTGACCCACAGGTACTCGAGGGCCGTGATGATGCCGTCCCGCCCGAAGGGTGCACTGAACCAGGGCACGCCGGCATAGGGATACGGTCCCTCGGAGGTCTCTGTGACCATCATGTGGATATCCGACAGAGAGCGGTTCAGCCAATCGTTAAACTGTTCATTGGACGTTTCGATCACACAGTCAAAGGCCTTCACAGTCTTCAGGGCGTATTCTGCCTCAAGAAAGGCGGGATCATAGAAGAGACGAGATGTGACGAGGTCAGCAGATTCGCAGGAAACTGTTAAGAAAAACGTCGCTTCCTCCTTCGGCTGAAGCGAGGTCTGAAAGCCGACCAGAGAAGGAGAAATCCTCTGTGGTTTTGGCGAGCATTCGACATGAGTCCGTC
>JAHWYE010000153.1 GCA_020028195.1 Nitrospirota bacterium | reverse complement strand
GGGTCGGGGCTCCGCCGCTGGATGAGCTGAAAAAGACCAACCACGTCAGGCCGATGCTGAGTCTCGACTCGGTCTCAGAAGTTGAAGATGTGCAAGCCTTCGATAAGCGTGTTCGTCGGGAATTGGGCCGGGAACTCGGCCGAGAGCTGGGCACAGCCGTGATTGAATACACCGTGGAACCGAAATACGACGGCCTGTCAGTCGAGCTGATCTACGAGAACGGAACCTTTACCCGTGGCGCCACCAGGGGAGATGGGATCACCGGTGAGGATGTCACCATCAACCTGCGGACGCTCAGATCACTTCCCCTCCAACTACAAGCTGACGCGAGTCCGCCATCCCGTCTAGTCGTCCGGGGTGAAGTCTATATGAGGCTGGACGACTTCCAAGCGCTCAACCGGCGCATCACGGAGCGAGGGGAGGAAGCCTTTGCCAATCCACGGAACGCCGCCTCCGGCGCGCTGCGCCAACTAGATTCCCGCATCACCGCGGAACGGCCCTTGGTCATCACCTGTTATGAGATCATGGGCCAATCAGGGGCCCTCCCACCCACTCACTGGGATGAACTGGAATGCTTGGCCCGCTGGGGGCTCCCGATCCCCACGCAGCGGCGCCGTTGCGAGAGGATCGAAGAGGTCATTGCCTTTCATGCTGAGACCGAAGCAGGTCGTGAGCGGTTGCCCTTCGAGATCGATGGAGTGGTCGTGCGGGTCAATCGGCGCGACTGGCAGGAAGCCCTCGGCGAGAAATCCAGGAGTCCGCGCTGGGCCATCGCCTACAAATTCACCCCGCGAAAGGAGATCACGCAGGTGCAGGACATCGTGGTCTCGGTCGGCCGCACCGGAACCCTAACCCCGTTGGCTTTGCTCAAACCAGTCGATGTCGGCGGGGTGACGATCAGTAGGGCAACGCTGCACAATGCCGATGAGGTCGGAAGGAAGGATATCCGGGTCGGTGACACAGTCAAGGTCGAGCGGGCCGGAGATGTCATTCCGGCCATCGCAGAGCGTCTGTTCATCCCGGGCCAGCCACGGGCTGAACCGTTTCGCATGCCGGATCGGTGTCCCGTCTGCGGTTCAGCCGTTGCCCGTGAAGGTGCCTATTTTTACTGCTCCGGCCAGACTGCCTGCCCGGCCCAATTAAGAGGCGAGTTGGAACACTTTGCCTCCAAGGGTGCTCTGAACATTGACGGATTGGGCAAGAAGACGGTCGCCCAGATGGTCGACCGCGGCCTGGTTCGGGACCTGGCCGATCTGTACACGGTCACAAAGGAACAGCTCCTCACGCTGGAGGGATTCGCCGATCGTTCGGCTTCTCTCCTGCGTGAGGCGATCGAACGTAGCAAGCGGGTTTCTCTGGAGCGGTTCCTGGTCGGCTTAGGCATCAGGCAGGTCGGCCAGCATATCGCGCAAGTGCTCGCACGCAGATTCGGCAGCCTGGACAACATCATGGCGGCCGATCGGGACACCTTCGAAAGCGTTCATGAGATCGGACCGGAAATCGCGGCCAGCCTGGAGTCGTTCTTCCGGGAGGAACGAAACCGGCGCGTGATCGACCGCCTGCGTGCACTGGGGCTCCAGATTGAAACAGCAGGCCAGGCAGCTGAGGACCAACGACCTCTTGAAGGAAAGTCCTTCGTGTTCACCGGAGGACTCGGGGGGTTCAGTCGGGAGGAAGCCAAGCGGCGCGTTGAGCAATTGGGGGGGCGTGTGACGTCCAGCGTCAGTAAACAGACAGACTACGTCGTCATTGGGATAGATCCTGGCTCCAAGCTGGACCAGGCCAAACGGCTGGGCGTTACAGTGCTTTCTGAAGCAGAGTTCGGTTCGTTGCTGAGCCGGACCTAACGGGCTCTCCTTTGCGCCGCGACAGGGCTCGCTTCATCTGAAATAACCACGATCTCCGGCTCGGTCGGCAGAACAGTTTTGTCTTCCTTAAAAATCTGCACGCTCTTGATGGACCTCCGGTCAGCCTCGTGCACGACCAACCGGCATTGCCCTGAGCGCAGCTCTTCACCTACGGCCGGAATCCGGCCAAGGCGGTCCTGAATCAGCCCGCTGATGGTGTTGGCGTCATCTTCCAGATTGACCTTCAGGAAGTCGTTAATGCGTCGCACCTCGGTCCGCCCATGAACCAGGATCTGATTCTTCCCGATCCGCTTGATGAGCTCCTCGGTGATGTCGGTTTCGTCCATGATTTCGCCGACAACCTCCTCAAGGAGATCTTCCAGCGTCACCAGACCCACGATTCCGCCAAACTCATTCACGACGATGGCCATGTGGCGCTTGTCCAGCTGGAACTGCTTCATCAGGTCATCCGCAGTCTTGCCGCGCGGCACGAACAGGGCCTGGTCGGCAATGTCCTTCAGGCGCGCTTCGCTATTGCCCTGAACTAGTTCCTTGAGCGCTTTCGTCTTATAGAGAATACCAGTGATATTGTCCAAAATACCGTCGAACACCGGGATGCGGGAATACTTGGACGTGAAGAGCTGTTCCTGGGCCTCTTTGAGTCGCAGATTGCCGTCCAGGGCAAACATATAGATTCGAGGCGTCATCGCGTCCTCAGCCGTGATGTCCTTCAACTGAAACACGTTCTTGATCATCTTGACTTCCTCAGTCTCGATGGCGCCTGCCCGTCCACCCACATCCAACATGATCTTCAGCTCTTCTTCGGTTACGAAGGGTACCGTCAGGCCCTTTCCGCCGGTGATCTTATCGATCATGGGCTCCAGCACGAACAATACGGGCTTCAACGTTTGCTGGACCCCATAGACCAGGTAGGCCATCCACAATACGACGGGGATCGCGTGTTTGGCGGCTAGTGTCTTGGGCACGATATCCCCGAAGACCAGTAGGAGGAAGGTCAGGATGCCGATGACAACCGCTACCGCTTCGGAGCCGAATAACCGGAGCGTAATGATGGTTGCGAAGGAGGCTGCTCCTGTGTCAACCAGCCTGTCTCCGATCATAATGGTGGAGAGCAGACGCTGCGGGTTCCCCCGAAGGTACAAGGCCATGGCGGCCCGTTTTCCCCCTGCATCAGCAAGGGCACGCAGCCTGGTCTCGTTGACCGAAAAGAAGCCGATCTCGGCTGCCGAGATGACGGCCGAAAGCAAGATCATGCTGGCCAGTATCAGGTAGTCCATGGAAATCGAATCTTAGGGAAGAACAACTCTGGCAGACAACGGAAACAGGCACCCCTCGGCGCATAGGGAAGGGAGGGTGCGCCGGGAAAGGACGGCACGAACGACCGGGGTAACCGAACTGGGTCGTCTGGGTCTATGGTCATCCATCGGGGGATAGTTGTACCATACCAGGCCCAATTCAATCAAGAAATTGCCGAAAACGTGTTATGAAATCAATTGGTTCAGAATGTTATTGTAGGTCGCGAGAGGCCTTATTCCCCCGAACCGGTATCAAATTGCCAGCTATACCTCAGCCGCTTCACATATCGTCCCTCACGACTAGAGACTCGACCGCGAACTGGGATTCGAGCCGTTCGGCCACGGCCTCCGCTTGCCGCTCTGACATAAACTGCCCGACCTGCACCCGATAGCGCCTCCCACTGGGCAGATCCACTGTCACCATGCGCACATCGGAATACTGCCTCTTCAGCCTTCCGACGAGCGATTGGGCGTTGGCCGGTTCAGCAAAAGAGGCGACCTGCACCCGAAGATAGCCAAAACTGCCGGGACGCCCGTGATAATCAATCACCCGCAGCTCTACTTGGTCGGTGCCCTGGCCAGTCATCCCAAGAGCTTGGGCAGCCGCCAACGACAGGTCTATGATCCGGTTCCTGGCGAAGGGGCCACGGTCATTAATGCGCACTGTCACACGTCGCCCATTGCTCAGTGATCGGATAGTCGCTACGCAGCCCAATGGAAGCGTTCGGTGTGCGGCAGTCAATTGGTGCATATCATACCGTTCACCATTGGCGGTGTTATTCCCATGGAACCCGGGGCCATACCAGGAAGCAACCCCCCGTTCCACGTACCCGATGGGATACCCGGGGGGGTAGTCTCCACGCGGCGCCGGTCGGCCTGCGCAGCCCGCTATTCCCCAGAGAGCCAGAACCAGGCACAGCAGGAGAATAGAGTGCGTCGCTCTCTTCAGCTGAGTGACTCTGCCTTCCATGTCAGATTTCGTCGAGTGACTCTCCTCGGAGTGTGTCCAACGCTTTTCTGGTGTCGGAGACCGTCAACACGACAATAGCCCGCTTCCCTTCCCGTGAGGGGGTACAGTAGGCGCACTTGATATTGACTCGAGCCTGCTTCAGATGCTCCGCCACCCGGCTCAGCGCACCAGGCGTGTTTTCCAGGCTCAGCACGAGGGCGGTTTCTTCACGAAACCGAACCTTCGCAGCCTTCAGCACGGCGCGAGCCCGTTCCACATCCGCCACCAGGATTCGAAGATTTCCTTTTCCAGTTCCAGTGACCTCCGGCGCAGAGAAGGCCTTAATATTTACGCCTCCGTTCCCAAGAACCGACGACACCTGCGCCAGCACGCCCGGTTTGCTCACCTCGCTGATCACCAACTGTGTTGTAGTCGGCATTGCTCTGTCCCCTTTCGCAACCTCTTGGCTGGGCAAGCCCCAGGTCCGACCCCACGTTTGCCTACTGAGGTGCAGGGAGCCGTTATGGACCTTTGTACCCATAGAACCACCGCGCGGTGGTCCCACCCACATTCCGTACCGTGTGTCGCACGTGAGCTGAAATCAGGACCTCTTCTCCCTGTTTCGGCCTGAACGTCCGTCCTTGCATCTCCAGCTCCAGCTCTCCTTCCAGGACCATCAGGAGCTCATCCATTGAATGGACATAGTCTTCCCACATTTGCCCCGGCGGGTCAACCCATAAGCCACAACTGAAGCCGCGTGAGTGCCAATCCCTTTCAACTTGTATTCGATCAAAGCGCATGAGTTTCACCACGTTCATCTCTGCCTGGCTGAAAC
>JAHWYE010000152.1 GCA_020028195.1 Nitrospirota bacterium | reverse complement strand
TCGAAGGTCGTGGCCGCGGGAATTCCAGAAGGCTTCCGCCCGGCAGAGTCCGGAAGGGTCGTTCCGGGAAGTGCCGGAGCAGAGGCCGGCAGGACACCGCGTTCTTCACGTCGTTGCCACTGCTTTCTTTCTCTTTTTTCCCGTCATCCCCACAATCTTCTGCGCCGCCTCCCACAGATCTGTCGCTACATCGACTTTCAGTCCCGATTCCAGCAGCAGCTTCCGCCCCTCTTCCGCATTGGTCCCCTGCAACCGCACCACCACCGGCAACTTGATGCCCACCTCCTTGGCCGCCTCAATGACGCCGTGGGCAATGCGCTCGCAGCGGACGATCCCGCCGAAGATGTTGATGAAGATGCCCTTCACGTTCTTGTCTTTGAGCAAAATCCGGAATCCGGCCGCGACGGTCTCTTTCGTCGCCCCTCCGCCCACGTCCAGAAAGTTCGCCGGCTCGCTCCCAGCCAGCTTGATCACGTCCATCGTGGCCATGGCCAACCCGGCTCCGTTCACCATGCAACCGATGTTGCCGTCCAACTTGACGTAGTTCAGATTGTTGTTGGTGGCCTCGATCTCCAGCGGCTCCTCTTCATGCAGGTCGCGCATCGCCTGGACATCTTCATGCTTGAACAGCCCATTGTCATCGAACGAAACCTTCCCATCCAGGGCGATGAGCTTCTTGTCCTGCGTGACGACGAGAGGATTGATCTCAAGCAGCGATGCGTTCTTCTCCATGAACAAACGGTAGAGATTGCCCAGCATCGTCACGAACGGATTCAGCAGTGTCGGCTCCATCGCCGGGAGACCAAGGCCGAACGCCAGATTGCGGCCGTTGTAACCCTGGAATCCCACGGCCGGATCAATCGGCTCCCTGACGATCTTTTCGGGGGTATGGGCGGCGACTTCTTCGATCTCCATCCCGCCTTCCGTGCTGGCGATGAAGACCGGCCAGCCGGAATCCCGGTCCACGAGCAGGCTGAGATACAGTTCCTTGGCAATCCCGGCTCCTTCCTCGACCAACAGCCGGCGCACTTTGCGCCCCTTGGGACCAGTCTGGTGCGTGACCAGTGTCTTGCCGAGCAACTCTTTCGCCAACGCCGGCACTTCTTCGCGATTCTTGGTAATCTTCACCCCACCGGCCTTTCCCCGTCCGCCCGCATGGATCTGGGCCTTCACCACGTACACGGGGCTGTTCAGCACGGCCGCCCACTTCTCGGCCGCCAGGGGCGTCTTGATATCCTTGCCCCTCGGCACCGGGATGCTGAACTGCCCAAACAACTGCTTAGCCTGGAATTCATGAATGTTCATCTGGCTCCTTATAGTCGCGGGCGATGGGCACTGGGCTATGGGCTATAGGCGAAGCCGTCCTATTGCCTATCGCCCATTGCCCCTTGCCTATTCCTTTTTGGCGTAGGCAGGAAACAGCATCGGCGAGACGATGCCGGATGACACGCCATGCTTGCGGGCTTCTTCCCTGAACCGCTTCACATGCTCCAGGGTCAGCTTCCCTTCTTTCATCGAATTGGCTCGTGTGGCGGCCGTGAGTCCGGCCCGCTTGCCGAATACCATCAGGTCCAACAGCGAATTGCCCATCAGCCGATTCCGTCCGTGAAGTCCCCCGGAGGTTTCTCCAGCGACAAACAGGTTTCGCACGCCGGACTCGCTGTCCACGTTGATCTGCACCCCGCCATTCTGATAATGCAGGGTGGGATAGATGAGCACCGGATCCTGGGCGATATCGATCCCGTAGCGCTTGTACTGACGGACCATGGCGGGAAAGTGTTTGTCCAACGTGCCCGGCCCCTGTTCGACCTCCAGCAGCGGGGTGTCCAGCCAGACGCCGATGCGCCCCGACATGGTCCGGATGCCGCGCCCCTCCTCGCATTCCCGAATGATCGAGGAGGAGACCACGTCTCTGGTGTCCAACTCGTTCACAAACCGCTCACCTTTCGCATTGACCAAGTGGCCGCCCTCGGACCGGATGCCTTCGGTCACCAAGGCGCCGATCAGCTGCTCCGGATACACAGCGCCGGAAGGATGGTACTGAAAAGTATCGATCTGCAGGAGCTTGGCGCCCATCCGGTAGGCCATGGCCAGCCCATCTCCGGTCGCCCCGTAATGATTGCTGGTCGGGAAGCCTTGAATGTGGAGCCGTCCGATGCCGCCCGTCGCCAGTATCACCGTCTTGGCCGCCACGACCATGAAACGCTTGTTGTCCAAATCCTGCAGCACCGCCCCAGTACAGTCGCCATTCCCATCGCTGAGGAGCTCGACTGCGGCGCTAAATTCCATGAGCTGGATTTTCTGGTTCAGGACTTCATCCTTCAGCACCCGCATGATCTCGAGGCCAGTGTAGTCGGAGCAGGTCAGGAGCCGAGGCTTGGAGCTGCCGCCTCCCTTCTTCACATGCAGGTTGCCGTCGGCGTCTCGATCGAACAGCACGCCCAAGCCCAGCAACCATCTGGCGACGGACGGCCCTTCCTCCACCATCACCTTGAGGAGCTGGTGGTCGTTTTTCATGTGCCCGCCCTTGAGGGTATCCAGAAAGTGCTGGATGGGAGAATCCTCATTGGTAATGGCCACCTGAATTCCGCCCTGAGCCATGACGGTATTGGAATCACCCAAGCGGAGCTTGGTGGCCAGCAAGACCTTGGCCCCCTGGGCGTACGCGTGCAGCGCGGCCGCGCAGCCGGCGCCACCGCCACCCACCACCAGCACATCAGCGGTATGAGCCGGAGTCAGGTCCAAATCGGCCGGGACCGGGCTGTCGCCTTCAAGCAGCGTGGCCAACTCGCGGACGGTTAACTCACCCTTGTTCGGCCCGAACTTGATCGACCGATAGGCGTTTTCGCGAAAGTCCGGATGGTATTTCTTGATCAGCGTGTCACGTTCGGCCGGCGAGTACTTCGGCAGGGTCTGGGTGCGACGCGCATCGCGGGTTTTGTGGACGATCTTTTGAAGCTCGTGAATGTCCATGAATTAAGTCACAAAGTCTGACAGTCATCACGTCTTCAAGTCCAAGCGCTGTAACCCTTGCCATTCTTCCGGGACGTGATGACTTGATAGACCTGACGACTTTCGGACGACTCTATTTCAATTCAGCGCAGGCTTCCTTCAACTGCTGCTCATTCATGTGCAGGACGCGGTCCCACTCCCCGTCGTAGCGGCCCTCTTCGATCTCCTTGATGCGATGAAAGAGGCGCTGCGGCTTTTCGGTGAAATGGACGCCCTGGGCCCGGCTGGCATAGAGCGCCACCAGGTTCGGCGCGATATCCGCGATGCAGACCGGTACGCAGAGGCCGCACATGACGCAGTCCATGAACATCTCGGACACGGCTTTGAAATCGCCGAACACCGCTCGCCACACCCCTTCCCGCACATCGATGGTCTGTGGGCAGGCTTCCGTGCAGGCATTACAGTTGCGACAGAGGGGAGCTTCAGGATAGAGCGTGAACAGATCCTGCTTGGGGTCCTTCAGTTCGGCCATCTGGTATGTGGCCTTGCGGGCCGGGAACGGCGGCACCATCGAGAAGGACATCCCCTCCTGCACCGCCGTTTGACAGGCCAGGCAGGTCTTGACCTTCGGATCGTCCTTGGTGCGGTAGTACGTCGCGCAGGCCCCGCAGAATCCGCCCAGGCAGCCGGCGCCGTGGATCACCTCCTGGCCCGTGTACCACAAGGCCTTGATCATGGTGATCCCCTCCGGCACCTGATAGGTCTTGCCGGTGATCTCCACCGAGACCATCTTCGGCCGGAGGACCTCCTCCTGATCGATGACGTTTTCTTTGTCGATCTCGGGCATACGCAACCGCCTTGCCGTTCCTTTATGCAATCGCGTCCACGATCGCATTCAAGGTTGGGCTTGGACGCATGGCTTTAGTCGTCTTCTCCTGATCGGGATGATAGTACCCGGCCATATCGACCGGTTTTCCTTGGGCGCCGAGCAGCTCGGCCGTAATCTTGGCCTCATTTTCTGCAAGCTGTTTGGCGACTTTCGCAAAACGCGCTTGAAGGTTCTTATCTTCGGTCTGCTCAGCCAGGGTTTGCGCCCAGTACAACGCAAGATAAAAATGGCTCCCGCGATTATCAATCTCACCCACCTTGCGGGCCGGCGACTTGTTGCTCTCCAGGAACTTGGCATTGGCTCGATCGAGTGTATCCGCAAGAATCTTTGCGGAGGGATTGTTGGATGCTTTGCTCAGATGTTCCAATGATGCAGCCAGCGCCAGGAATTCACCCAGCGAATCCCAGCGTAAATACCCTTCTTCCTGAAACTGCTGCACGTGTTTGGGCGCCGAGCCGCCGGCTCCGGTTTCAAAGAGGCCGCCGCCGTTCAGCAGGGGGACGATCGAGAGCATTTTTGCGCTGGTCCCAATTTCGAGAATCGGGAAGAGATCGGTGAGGTAGTCTCGCAACACGTTCCCCGTGACGGAAATGGTATCTTTCCCCTCTTTCATCCGTTCCAGCGAGAACCGCGTCGCCTCCGCCGGAGACATGATCCGGATGTCGAGGCCCTTCGTGTCGTGATTCGGCAAATAGCGATTGACCTTCTTGATCAGCTCCGCGTCGTGTGCCCGGTTTTTGTCTAACCAGAAGACCGCGGGGACTCCGGTGGCTCGTGCCCGATTGACAGCGAGCTTGACCCAATCCTGAATCGCCGCGTCCTTGACCTGGCACATCCGCCAGATATCCCCGTCTTCCACCGTGTGTTCCAGCAGCGTCTTCCCTGACGCAGCGACCACACGAATCATGCCGTTGCCCGGGGATTTAAAAGTCTTGTCGTGCGATCCGTATTCCTCCGCCGCTTGCGCCATGAGACCCACGTTGGGAATACTCCCCATGGTACGAGGATCGAAGGCGCGAAGGCGCCATGTTTTTTACAGAAGTCGATGACTTCCTTATAGACCGGGGCGTAACTGCTGTCAGGGATAACCGCCTTGGTGTCCTGCAGTTTGCCGTCCGGACCCCACATTTTCCCCGAGTCGCGAATGACCGGCGGCATGGAGGCATCGACAATCACGTCGCTGGGGACGTGTAAATTGGTGATGCCTTTATCGGAGTTGACCATCGCCAGCGCCGGCCGCTTCTTATACACCGCCTGAATGTCGGCTTCGATGGCGGCTCGTTGATCGCCCGGCAAGGTCTTGATCTTGGCGTAGAGGTCGCCGAGGCCGTTGTCGGGGTCGACGCCCAGCTTTTGGAGCACAGCCCCGTGTTTGTCGAACACGTCCT